>NZ_CBABQS010000085.1:0-18345 GCF_964672035.1 Arcicella sp. | reverse complement strand
ATATCCATCTCTTCGTTGGTAAGCATCCAATGTAACTTGAAAACCACCATCATACCCATTATAAACTAAATTGGAAGTTGCATCTATCAACGAAGCCCACGCCAACTGTCCTCCACGTTTTAGGTTAATTCCAATTTTAATTTTATCATTGGTAAGCCATACAAAATCATTTGCAGCATCATACCGTGGTTGATTGATAAAGATTTTGGGTAAATTTATATTTCCATCGTAATAACTTGCTGGATGTCCATCTGAAAAATAATAAGCTGGCTTATTGGGTTCCGTTATGGTTACATTCGAGTTATTTGGCGCTGCAACAATTGTTAGGGCGTTGCTGGCTCCAGAAATCACATTATTTACCCCACTCTTTGCTGTATAAATATCATTCCTAATGGGTTGATTTACTGAATAATCCGATCCATTGGCATTTAAACTTACCCCATTCTTATACCATGAAATTACGCCCGACCCTGTTGCCGTGAAAACGACAGGAATACCTTCTACTAAGGACACAGGATTTGCCTCTATCACTGGCGGCGTTACAGTTTCAGTTGCCACGATTGTAAGGGTATTACTTACTCCAGACATTTCACCTTGAACGCTTATTTTTGCCGTGTAAATATCACCTTTAATGGGTTGATTTACCGTATAAGTAGATCCATTGGCATTTAAACTTATCCCATTCTTATACCACGAAATTACACCTGTACCTGTTGCCGTGAAAACAACCTGAATACCTTCCACCAAGGCCGTAGGATTTGCCTCTATCACTGGTGGCGCTACGATTGTTGGTGGCGGGGGTGGAGGCGGAGGCGGTGGTGGTGGTGGTGGGGGCGGAGTAGGATTGCCAAATAAGTTTAATTTGCTTTTAGAAGAAGCAAATTTAATATTTCCAAAACCAGTCCACGCAAGCCACTTAGCATACGCATCTGAATTGATAGTAATGATATGATTCGGTCTTATAATTACTGAGTCAATTGCCAAAGGAACACGCAAAATATCCCAAATATATTTATCTTCCCAATCACCCGACTTCACGCTGATGGCAATAGGGGGTTTAATAAAAACTGAAATATCACCACTTTTACCACCTACACATCCAGAATTATTACATTTAGCATAGTATAATGTTGGCACAATGGGAGAAACTGGCATTGCGACTGACTCATTATTCCCAGAATTATACCAAAGTAAAGTTCCGCCACAGCCAGTAGCAGTTAATGTAATTGAATTACTCAATACAACAGATGCCGTTGGTTCTATCAATGGAGGAACAGATTCAAAGACGTAAGCATTAATTGAAGCACTTCCTACACATCCGTTTAATCCAACAGCCGTTAATTTATAAACGCCAGTTACGGCAAGCGTATTGGTAAGGATAGTTGGATTTTGGTTAGAGGCAGTAAAGTTATTTGGCCCTGTCCAAGCATAAGAACTAATACCAGCAGTCGCATTCGTATAAGTCGTATAAAAATGTAGTGCATCGCCTAAGCAAACTGTTGTATTTGAAGTAATAGCAATATCAGGCTTAGATTTTAACGTTACATTCCGGGATGAACTTATGGCACATGAATTACCAAATTCATCGGTAAAATTGGCAACTATCGTATAAATTCCCGCACTTTCTGGCAAAAAGTTCGGTATTGTCGCAATGGCATGATTACAATTAAAACTCGCATCGCAAACTGCAACGGTATTGGCTATAAATCCATTTGGACCAATCCATGAATAATTTTGAAAATTTGCTCCTCCAATGGCCCAATCTATTGTATAAGACGCTCCTTCGCACGAACTACCACTGGTAGAAAGAGGAGGTATATTCGGTGGATTACTAACCGAAATATCGACGGATGTAGTACCCGAACAACCTGCTGAATTACTGGCGACAACCGTATATATTCCTTTATTGCAAGTAGTTACATTATTGACCGTAGTGAAAGCCGACCGTGAAATATTTGCCCCAGTGGCTGTAAATGAATTGGGCCCAGTCCACGAGTAATTCATACCCGTTCCCAAAGAAGTAGAAGCACCTAAGTTAATCGTTCCGTTATAACAAGCTGAAACATTACCCAGTACGCTTAAATTTTGGAGTTGTTGCCCAATACTTACGGACGTAGTGGCACTAACCAAACAACTGCTTGCATTGGTAACTATTACCGAATAAACGCCTTCTTTAGCAGTGGTTAAAGTGGTAATAGTAGGGTTTTGTAAAGTTGAAGAAAATCCGTTTGGACCCGACCACGCATATGTTAAAGTTACATCATCGGTAATTACTGCTAAATCCACATTGCTATTTACACATGACGAAGCAAAAGGAGGAACAATTATATCAATGCCATTAACAATGATATGTTGCTTAGTTCTTGTACTTGCACAGCCAATTCCAGCCTCGCAGGCGGCAAAATAATCAACGGTAGTGGTAGGTAAAATTGCAGTCGTATTAATTTCATTCCCATTAACAGAAGCATCGTACCACTTCACATTTCCTTGACTACATGTGGCTGATAATTGCACTGTTTGCCCTCTACAAATGGTTTTAGAAGTATCCGAAACTACGGGTAGAGGAATAGAATTAATCTGAATGTCAAATCCATTATCGGCTGATATGGTGACAGGATTGGTGGCAACTGCACGAATTCTATAACCGTTTCCGATGGGAATGTTCGTAGGAATTTTAAAAGTCAAATCATGAGTTCCAGAATTAAAATTACTTAAAGTTCCCATTGAAATTGGGGAATTAAAAACGCCATTTTTATCTGAAATTTCAATCTTAAAATTATTTCCATTATTGAAAACACCTGATGCATCAAAGACGATCAAGTAGGATTCTCCCGTACAATAAGAAGTTTTTATAAAAGAGCTAATTGCAAGTTGATTTGCCACATGATTGTTCTTTTTATCCAAGATAAAAGGAACCTTCAATGTTGGGAATATCAATCTTTTTTTAGCATTATTTAATGCGCTGAAAGGCTCTGAAAATCTATATTTTGAATAATAAAATCCATCAAGTGTCTTGGTTTTGCTATCAAAAGAGTATGAATTGAAATTTTGAAATAGTATTAGAAAAACTAATAAAAGCTTTGGGTGCTTTAGGAATTGATTTCTAAAAATATTTTTATATAAAATGTCATTAATAGTGGCATCTTTTTTCATGTGTATATATTTAATTTAGCAAAATATTAAAATATTTAGTGTGTTCAATAAAATTTATCAAAGCGTAAAATAATAAAATCGTAGATGAAAGACTTATAATTAATTTTAAAGTAGCATGTCTCTTCCATAGGTAGAGTACGCAATTTTGAAGCCAAACTTTTGAATTAAGGTTATTTATTTATAAAAACAGGAATCTTAATACAATTAAGAGGAAAAGCTTTTATTGCTTTTGTTCGTTGATTGGTAAGTGAAAAATAAAGGGTTGTACTGCGCAAATTAAGGATAATCAATCAATGTTCTATACACAAACGTTAAATTATAACATTTGAAGAAGAAAATTTAATTCGTAAAAATAGTAAATTTTAACCTAAGTCCAATAATTATTTTAAAAATATTAAAGAAGAGTACTTAAAATTAATATCTACTTTGATTCAACCTTAAGGCTTTCAACGATAAATGGATCGATTATACTTATCAATAACCCCTGTTTTTCTGTCATTCGAGCGTAAAATTGCAAAATAATTAAATGGTGAATGGCACAAAATTAAACGTTTAGAAAATTGTCTTCGTGGCACAGTTTACCTATGTTTGTGTAATTGTACCACATTTTTTTATCCCTTAATTTATGTACGAAATATTCGTTGAAACCATTGGTTGGATTGCTTCATTTTTGATTGTAGGAGCATTTGCTTTGAATTCGTTTGGTAAAATAGCTTCTTCTTCAAAAATTTATCAATTAGCCAATTTATTGGGAGGTATTTTCTTCATTATTAATACAGTTTACCACAAAGCCTACCCATCGGCATTTGTCAATGTTGTTTGGGTAATTATTGCCATTTCAGCACTTTTAAAATTGAGAAAATTATGATGGATTTATTACATTTAGATACACTTTCAGTTGCCAAAAATTTATTGGGTTATACCTTCATTCACGAGAGTGAGGCGGGAAAAGCTGCAGGCATAATTGTAGAAACAGAGGCTTATTTGCAAGACGACCCAGCTTGTCACGCTTATCGAAAAAAGAGTGTGAGAAATGCTCCGATGTTTGGCAAAGCAGGCACCATTTATGTCTATCAGATTTACGGAATGCACTTTTGTATAAATATTTCGACTCATCAAGAAGATGTTGGGGAAGCAGTGTTAATTCGAGCGTTAGAGCCAACGGAAGGCTTGGAATTAATGGAGGAAAGACGTTTGAAACACTCAAAATTAAGCCAAATGAAACCTAAGGATTTATGTTCAGGTCCTGGAAAATTGGTGCAAGCCATGGGCATTCATAAACACATGAACGATTGGCATATTCTGGATTCTGATTTAAAAATCATTCCTCCAAAAATACAAATATTTGATAACGAAATCATTACCACTACTCGAATTGGAATAACGCAAGGAGCCGATTTGCCTTATCGGTTTTATGTGAAGGGAAATAAATTTGTGAGTAAATTGTAATACGGAAAAGACAATCCGTATTACAAAAGTCCTTGATAGGAAATTAATCCAATGGCCAAAACCGCCAATGCCAAACCGATTTTATTCAAATTTGTCAATTTTTCGTGGAAGAATATTAAGGCAATAATTGCGGAACCTAAAATCACACTGATGTTATAAATTGGCAATACAAATGCTCCATTATTTTGAAAAGCGTCTAAGGCTTTTAATAAGAAGTAAAACGATAAAAAATTAGGAATCCCTAAGGGGAAAGCCGCCCAAAGGCTTTTCATTTTCAACTTCTCTTTTCCTTGCAAAATTCTGATTATCAATACAATACCTCCAAAAATAACCGAACCTGCCAAAATAGTAAGCGTAAACGGAATGGTATTTCCAGAGGCCGTTACGTATTTGGCATTCAAGTAATTAAAGGTTGTATTTGTGATACCATACATCACAAATACAACGATTGGCAACAACCAATCAGCAGTATTTTTTGCTTGATTTTCTGATTTTTCTTCCTTTTTTAAGGTACTTAAAACGACCGCCACCATGGCCAAAGCTAAGCCTAAATAATTCCAACCATCAAATTTTTGACTTGATTTTAAAATTACCAAACTAAAGATTACGGGTATTACCAAAGAAATATTATTGGCTAAAGAAGTGGCAGTTATACCTACTTTTTGGGTAGAAGCGCCCGATAGAAGAAATGTTATCACAAAACCCACGCCTAAAAGCATGGCCCAAGGCGTTGATGGTTCAGCAAAACTGAGTGAAAAGTGCTGACTATCAGGCAAAAATATTAATCCTGTTAAAAAACAAACAGGATAATTTAGGATGATGGCTTGGAAAGTATTGACCCCGAAACGTGTGTGAAGTCGAAAATTTATGAGCAATAACACGGAAAAAAATACACTGAGTACTAAGTAAATCATGATTGAGTAGTTACTGGTTAGTAGTTATTAGTTAATGGAAAAGAGTCTTTACATTGACATAATTTTCTTCCATAAAATTAACCTCAAAAGTCATTTTTGTGAAGAAATTGTAGCTTGAGAAAAACTAATTTCTACTAACTAATAACTAACCCAAATTTACGCCTTCATTATTAAATCTTCCAATAAATCAATCCAAATGGTTGAATTATTCAAACTTTCTACCAGTTGCCAATGCTTACCACCGTTTTCTTCAAACATTTCTTTGTACTCCTCTCCTACTTCGATGGTCGTTTCTAAACAATCTGAAACAAAGGCGGGAGAAAATGCTAAAACGTTATGCTTTCCCGATTTTGCCAAATCTTTTACTACGTCATCGGTGTAAGGTTTTATCCATGGGTCATTTCCTAATCTTGATTGAAAAGAAGTCGTATATTCACCTTCCTTCAAGCCTAATCCCTTGATCATCAATCGAGTAGTTTCAAAACATTGAGCTCTGTAACACAATTGATTCATGCTATGAAGCGTATCGCAGCAAGCACCTAATTTACATACTTCACCCGTGCAATCACCTTTCCTCATGTGTCTTTCTGGCAAGCCATGATAACTAAAAAGAAAGTGGTCGAAATGGTTTTCAGCCATGTATTTACGAGCCGTTTGGGTGAAATGCTCAACAAATTTTGGATGGTCGAAAAAAGTATTTGTAAACTGCAATTCAGGAATAACTTGCCAAGTAGATACAATTTTCATTGCCTTCTCAAATACTGAACCCGTACTTGCCGAGGCATATTGAGGAAATAAAGGCACAACAATAATCTTTTTGAAACCTGATTTTTTGAATAAATCCAAGCCTTCATCCATACTTGGCGATTGATAACGCATGGCCAATTTCACTACGTATTCATCTCCCAATCGCTCCTGCAACATTACTTCAGCATCTTCTCCGTAAAATTTCAAAGGAGAACCTCTTTCTTCCCACAATTCTTTATAAATTTTAGCAGATTTTGGTCCACGAAAAGGGGAAATAATTAGATTTACGAGTGGCCAGCGGGCAGCAGCAGGAATGTCGAGGACACGCCCATCCATCAAAAATTCACGGAGATATTTACGAACATCAGGCGTATTCGGAGAATCGGGTGTTCCGAGGTTGACAATTAAAACGCCCGTTTTAAATCTAATTTTTGTTTGTGGTTCTAACACTGTTTGTGCTTCTATCGTTTGCATAATATATATTTTTTCACTTGAGTATCATACAAATTTAACTCACTAAATTCATTTTTTGTTTAATCTTTCCAACCTTCGGGTTTTATTTTTGTTCTGAACCGCCCCTCAATGCACGGGGTTTTGTCTAAACAACCCAAAGATGCTTCCAAAGGCGAGCATTCCACAATCCTTCCTTCGATCACATTGGTATAAACGGGTGATTCATCCGAGGCAATTCCTTTTAGTCTATCAATGTAAAATATTTTTTTCTTTACCGAATATACATCGAAAATGCCCAATATTTTCTCCTCTGGATTTGTCTTTGATTTAATATTAAAACTAAAACGAGTTTCGGCGGGTACATCAAATAAAGTACCGTTATTTTGGGTTTGAATTTTAAGACCTTGATAATAATTAAACACATTTCGAGTGATGGCACGCTGTTCTAATTGTAAATAATAAGTTGAAGTGCTATCGAATGGAACTCTGGCAACTTGTTTCCCCGTTACTCGTTGACCATTGAGATAGGCATCCGAAAAAACGTTCAATTCGGAGGAATAAGTAATATTCCAGCAATCCGCATTACAACGATAATTAAACGTTAAACTGGTCGGAGGACTACTAATTACGCAGGTATTCAATCTAAAATTATATGTTCCAAATACGCAGTTTGAACAAGTATTCGCACGTTCAAAATGTTTCCAAACCCACTGATAATTGTCGCCAACAGTTGCTGGATCCTGAAAATCGAGATAAATATTAAAGCCTCCACGTCTCGCATCGCCTTTACTAAAGTTATCTTGTAGTTCAAAACGAGTAATCACATTTTCAAGATCAGGAGTGGATTTCATCGTTTCGGGCGAAGATTGATAGATTGAACCGTCAGAAGTTTCAATGAATAATGTATAGGTACTTCCCACTTTTCCGACAAAGTTTTTGGCGGGCAAATAAGTACCCGCAACCAATGATTCTGTTTGGATTTCCTTTAATCCTTGCTCATCCATAAAATATACTTTCGCTTGCGTAACGGGTTTAAAAACCGAATTGGCTAAATCGTCCGAAGACCTATAAATTTGCACTTTTGTGGTATTTAATTGATCCGTCAGCGTAGCATCTATCGTTAGGAATTTTGCGTAAGAAATTTGTTCAAAATCATTGACTGGGGTTACGCAAGAATAGCATAATCCAAGCAAAAACAAGAACAAACCTTTGGACTTCATATTTTAGAATGAATTGATAAAAATTCTACACAAAAGAAGGCAAATCATGGATTATTCTGGAACGAATATCTCATAATTTGCCTTCAAAAATAGCAATTTTTATTGATAAATTTAATTTTTCCAACCCGTAGGTTTAAGGGGTGTTCTGAACAATCCTTCAGAACATTGTACCATGTCTTTACAACCAACTTGCGCTGGAGGACATGAGAAAATATCTCCTTGAATATTTTTTACATTTGGTGCTTCATCTTTCGGAACTTGGGTTCTATCAATATAAAAAATCTTTTTACGAACTGAATAAACATCAAAAATTCCTAATATTTTCTCCGAAGGATTCGTGGTAGATTTGATATTAAAGCTAAATTTTGTCTCGGCTGGAACATCAAATAAAGTCCCATTATTCTGTACTTGCGCATTCAATCCTTGATAATAATTGTAGGAATTACGAGTAATGGCACGTTGCTCAAATTGTAAATAATAAGGGGAAACACCGTCATACGGTACTCTGGCAACTTGCTTTCCTGTGATTCGTTGGCCATTCAAATAATTATCAGAGAAAATATTTAAGTCCGTCGAAAATGTTATATCCCAACAATCTCCATCACAACGATAATTTAAGGTTATATCAGTTGGAATTTTGGGTTGTACACAAGTGTTGGATTTAAAGTCATAACTTCCCCCTACGCACGTTTCGCAGATAAATGCACGTTCATAATGCTTCCAATACCACTGATAATTATCGCCCACCGTGGCAGGATCTTGAAAATCAACGTATATATTAAAACCTCCCCGACGACCATCACCTTTGGCATAATTATCGTAAATTTCAAAACGTGAAATGACATTTTCAATCTCAGGAACGGGCTTCATGGTTTCCGCTTGGGATTGATATTTTTTTCCATCCGTCGTTTCAATATTGAGGATGTATGTTCCTCCGACTCGTCCTGCAAAATTAGCCGAGGTTAGATAAGTTCCTTTTATTGCCGATTCGGTAAGATTTTCTTGAACACCTTTTTCATCCACAAAATACACTTTCGCTCTGGTGATTGGCACAAAATAACTACCCGTCAATTTGTCAGAAGATGAATATAGTTTCACTTTCTGAGGGCCAACTTGATCAGTAAGTGAGGCTTCAACGGTCAAAAAACTTTTAGAAGCTACCTGGGTAAAATCGGCAATTGGTGTAATGCAAGAACCAACTATTACCAGTAATAAAATAAGATATATGGGATATTTTGTTTTCATGGAAATTAATAATCAGGTTTTAGGTATCAGTATTTAGGTATTAATAAATGCCTTAACTTCAAAGACAAAATACCTTATTTACCATACCACAATCTTTTATAAAAATTTAAAATTATACGTTAATGAGACAAATGGAGCGCCAAAAACACTCAATTCGTAAGGTTTTATGCCTGCAGGCGTTGATTTGAAAAATACTGAATATGGATTTTTTCTTCCGTAGAGATTATAAACCGTAAACGTCCAACTACCTTCCCATCGTTTTTCTTTTAGACTTGGATTAGTGATTGTCCAAGAAAAATCCAGGCGGTGATAATCCGCAATTCTGTCATTATTACGAGTTTCATAAACTGGATATTTTTTATTATCCAATTGAAATAAACCCGAAGGTGAAGAAAATGGACGACCCGTATTATAAGCAAACGTAAATCCAAAACTATGATGAATCGTTGGCTGAATATTTACCGTAGCATTGATGGTGTGAGGTTTATCGTAATTTGAAGGATACCAATTCCCCCCCGCAATTTGCTGCAATTCTGGAAAATCGCCCCGTACTTGTTGTAAGGAACGAGCGTAGGTATAACTAATCCAACCGCTTAATTCACCCCGTTTTTTGGTTAGCATTAATTCAAGTCCGTAAGCCTTTGCTTGCCCCGAAACTACCTGTGTTTCAATCGTTTTATTCAATTGCAAATTTGCTCCAGAGATGTAATCAAGAATATTATTGGTCTGTCTAAAATACCCTTCTGCCGATATTTCAAAGATATTTTCCTTAATATTTCTGAAATACCCCAATGAAATAAAATCACTTTGCTGAGGCTTGATGTAAGAATCAGAAGTTTTCCAGCGAGAGGTTGGAAGTGGTGTAGTATTGTTAGATAATAACTGAATAAATTGTTGCATTCTGTTATACCCAAACTTAATGGTAGAATTTTCTCCGATTGAATATTTCATAGCAACACGAGGTTCAAAACCGCCATAAGTTTTCTCAACTGCACCACTCCCAATTTCCTCAACGCCAATCTGAGAGCTGGCCGTTCGAGGTTCTCCCTCAATGTATTTTCTCACCGAATAAGGGCCAAAATTGATATAATTGGCATAACGAAGTCCCGCTTGAATGGTAAATTTCTCACTCATTTTATACTCATCATCCACGTAAATGGCCGTTTCTAAAGACTGTTCATTGGGCAAAATAACGGTAGCAACCCTTGATTTTACATTTTGATTCAAAGCTCCTGGAGAAATATTATAAGTAACCGCCGAAAGTCCAAAATTGATTTTATGTTTCTCATTTGGATTATAATCAAAATCAATTTTTAGGTTTTTATAATCAATACTATTTAATAATTCAATGCGATTCACGCTGTCGGGTGCGTAGGTACGAGTTTTATAATTTGACATAACGCCCAAGACATCTACACTCAATTTTGTATTGAAATAATGATTCCAACGACCCGAAAAATTAAGGTGTCCGTAGTCAAATTGTGTCCGTTTGGCAATGACATTTTCCAAACTAAAAAGAGAATCAACTTGATAAAAATCACTGCTGACGTAAGTAGAAAGGGAAAATGTATTATTTTTATTGGGGCGATAAAAAACTTTTGTGGCTAAATCATAGAAATTTGCCCGAGAGTTTTTGATATTATCGGGTCCAACTAACTTAAACCAAAAATCATTAAATGATAAACGTCCTGCCGCTAAAATTGATAGTTTGTCCTTAATAATTGGCACTTCGACCATGGCCCGGTTCGATACCAAACCAATTCCACCCTGCAATTTGAATTTTTCTAAATTGGGTTCGGTCATTTTAATATCCAAAATAGAAGCCGTGCGACCACCAAAACGAGAAGGAACTCCTCCTTTGTATAATTCTAATTCACGAATTGCATCCGAAGCAAAAACCGAAAATAAACCAAAAAGGTGGGTAGGATTGAAAATGGGAGCGCCATCAATATAAATCAAGTTTTGGTCGATTGCGCCACCTCGTACGTTGATTCCGTTTGAACCTTCGCCTACCGAAGAAACACCGGGCAGCGTTTGCAAAGAACGAATTACATCAACTTCCCCCATCATGGCGGGCAATTTTTTGATGGCTTTAATGCTCAGTAAAGTTACCCCCAAGGAAGGTGATTGAATATCTTTCCGAGTAGCTTGACTTGAAACGATAACTTCTTCTAACGTTTTTGTAATATCATCGAGCAACACGTCAATGCGTTGGTTGGTGTTAAGTTGTGTTTTTATCCTAAAAGGTTTATAACCAACATGACTAATTTTTATGATGTATTCTCCGGGTGGCAAATAGACATGAAAGTAACCCGTGGAATCAGTGATAAATCCAGTTTTTTTAAAATCTAAGGAAATCGTAGCACCAATGATTGGCTCACCCGTTTTAGAATCCTTAACATTTCCTTCAATAATCGGCAGTTTAAATTCTCTTTCTTGGGCAGATAAATATCCCGATGATAGTAGAATTAATCCGCAAACGAGTAGATTTTTGAGTAAATACAATCGTAAATTTTTAAGCATTATTTTACCATTTGTTGTGAAATATTCTTGAAAAGAAATATAATGTTTTGAATAGTACAAAGAACCTAAATTATTCTAAAAGTATTGGCATTTTTTATCCGTTTTCTATGAATGTATCGATATAAAAACAGTTTTAAGCGAGCAAAGGTCATTTTTTGGCGTAATAACTATTGAATGATAAATTATGAACAGAAAATGCCTCAAAGATGAATCCTGCCCGATTCATTTTTGAGGCATTTCTATTAATTGTGATTTAGCAAATTTAAAAGTTGCAAGTCACAAAATCACTCAATCGTAACTAAACGAGCTCAAAACGGTCAAGGTTCATCACCTTCGTCCATGCTGCCACAAAGTCTTGAACAAACTGTTCTTCTGAGTCTTCACAAGCATACAATTCTGCCAGAGCACGAAGTTCTGAATTTGAACCAAAAATTAAATCTACACGTGTACCCATCCACTTAATATTTCCAGTAATGCGGTCAAGTCCTTCAAAAACATCGTCAGAATCTGAAATACCACTCCATTTTGTACCAAAATCTGTAAGATTCACAAAGAAGTCATTGGTGAGTGTCTCTGGACGATTGGTAAATACTCCTTGTTGTGATTTATTAAAATTCGTATTCAAGACACGCATTCCCCCAACTAAAACGGCCAATTCAGGAGCAGTTAATGTTAATAATTGAGCTTTATCAATTAGTAATTCTTCTGCAGAAACGGTATATTTTGTTTTCACATAATTACGGAAACCATCAGCTTGTGGCTCAATAACGGCGAAAGAATGTACATCTGTTTGCGCTTGCGAAGCATCAGTACGTCCAGCAGTGAACGGAACTTCAATATCACGACCGGCATTTTTTGCCGCTTTTTCTATTCCTACACTTCCACCCAAAACGATCAAATCAGCGATTGAAACTTTCTTATTTCCAGCTTGAGCATTGTTAAATTCATGCTGAATACCTTCAAGAACTCCTAATACTTTAGCCAATTGAACTGGACTGTTAACTTGCCAATCTTTTTGAGGAGCAAGACGAATACGTCCACCATTTGCACCACCACGTTTATCTGAACCTCGGAAAGTAGAAGCCGATGCCCATGCCGTTGAAACTAACTCAGAAATGGAAAGTCCCGAAGTCGAAATCTTTTCTTTTAATGAAATAACATCTTGATGATCAATTATTTCATAAGTAGCCACAGGAATTGGATCTTGCCAAATCAATTCTTCCGAAGGAACTTCTGGTCCCAAATAACGAGCAAGAGGACCCATATCACGGTGCGTCAATTTGAACCAAGCTCTGGCAAAAGCATCCGCAAATTCGTCTGGATTTGCAAGAAATCTTCTTGAAATTGCTTCATAAGCTGGGTCGGCACGCATAGCAATATCCGACGTAAGCATAAAAGGAGCGTGTTTTTTAGTGGCATCGTGGGCATCTGGCACTAAACCTGCGCCCGCACCATCTTTTGGCTTCCATTGAAATGCTCCCGCTGGACTTTTTGTCAATTCCCATTCGTAACCAAAAAGGTTCTCGAAATAATTATTGCTCCATTTTGTCGGCGTGGTTGTCCAAGCACCTTCAAGTCCACTCGTAATGGTATCACCCGCATTACCAGTACCAAATTTATTTATCCAACCTTTACTTTGGTGCTCAATTCCCGCAGCCGCTGGCTCAACACCAACGTATTTACCTGGGTCGGCAGCACCGTGAGTTTTCCCGAAACTGTGTCCCCCCGCAGTCAAGGCAACCGTTTCTTCGTCATTCATTGCCATCCGACCGAAAGTCTCACGAATATCACGAGCCGAACCCAGTGGATCTGGTTGTGAATTTGGTCCTTCTGGATTCACATAAATAAGCCCCATTTGAACAGCTGCCAAAGGTTGTTCTAATTCACGTTCTTTTGTGTAACGTTCATCTGCCAACCACACTTTTTCAGAACCCCAATAAATATCTTCTTGTGGTTCCCAAACATCTTCACGACCACCCGCAAAACCGAAAGTCTGAAAGCCCATTGACTCCAAAGCACAGTTTCCTGCCAAAATCATTAAATCTGCCCATGAGATTTTTTTACCGTATTTCTGTTTGATGGGCCACAACAAAAGACGTGCTTTATCAAGATTGGCATTATCGGGCCAACTGTTGAGAGGGGCAAATCGTTGCGTGCCAGCACCCGAACCACCACGACCATCTGCAATACGATATGTACCCGCACTGTGCCATGCCATACGAATAAAGAAAGGTCCGTAATGACCATAATCAGCGGGCCACCAATCTTGCGAAGTGGTCATTAAATCAAAAATATCTTGCTTTAAAGCCTTGTAATCAAGTTTTTTGAACTCCTCAGCATAATTAAATGATTTGCCCATTGGGTTAGACAAAGGAGAATGCTGACGGAGAATTTCCAATTTTAATTGATTTGGCCACCAGTCACGATTTCTCGTTCCACCACCAGCACTTTGCTTTGAAGCTGTTGCGGTAGTTAATTCTCCATGATTTACGGTTGCACCATGATTAAACGGGCATTTACCTCCCGTATTTAATTCATGTAATACACTTGCTTCTGGGTTATTTTCCATTTTAATAGTATTTTAATTTTGTTGAGACAAATTTATAAAATAATTTTAAATAATTTTTATCTATATATTCTATTAACTGATAGATTAAATTGATAATTAACCTGCAACACTAATATCCAACAATTTACAGATTTGAAATTAATCCCAACATGAGATTAATCAGTTATCGTGTATCAAATAATCATTAAACTAAGCTATGATAACTATTTACAAAAAAGGCTAATGAAATTAAGTTTTCATTAGCCTTTCATTGAAACAATTAACGCAATTAATCTAAAATCTTCACTTCAATATCCTTAAAATATGCTACACTTTTAGGGTCGTGACCTTGTAATGCAAATGTGCCAGAACTCAAATGTTTTTGTCCACGGTCGGCTGGAAGTGTATCTGGCTCCATATAGTCAACCGCTACTTTGTCATTTATTTTAATGACAATATGCTTTCCTTTCACGGTAATGTCATAACTATACCATTCATTATCTTTGGCAAAATTCTCTTTCACATCACTAAAACTGTACAAACTACCCGTTTTGCGCCAGTCTCCATGCGTTTGGTTTACTTGCACTTCGTATCCTTTATCAGGCCAGCCACTCGCTTGATAAGCCGTATGAATAAATATGCCTGAATTTGAACCTGGTAGAGTTTTAGCTTTCAATTTTAGCTCAAAATTTTTAAAATCATGGTTAGCAACGGCTCCTTCATAAAATAGGTGAGTACGTTCTCCTCCCACTTTTATGGCTCCATCTTCGATTGTAAATGTAGAAGGATGTTCTTCGTTTACCTTCCAACCGGCAAATGATTTTCCATCAAAAAGTGATACCCATCCTTTTTCTTTTTTCTGAGAGAAAGAAACATTAAATGCTAATAAAAGGCTAAAGATTAATACGATTTTTTTCATTTTAAAATAATTTTGATTGTTAAATGACTATGATTTATCGCTTGAATAAATTTATAAAGTGCCAGCACGAAACGCTAATACTTTATTTAATTCCTTGTAATGATCAAGTTTGTTAAAATTTAGGATAAATCTATCCCAGATTACCACGAATGAAACATAAAGAATAATCAAAGTTTCAATTTGAATTATGATAAAAAGAACAACTAAAGCAACTCAAAATCAAAACCTACTTTGCTATTATTTAAAAGTCACTAATTTTCGACTTTCGTTTTGCCCATCAACATTCAAATTTAGAATATAGGTTCCAGCTTGAAATTGACTAATTTTTAAATTTCGGGAATAATTACCCATCTGTAATTTTTCTTCTGACTGCGTCACAATTTCCTTACCCGAAAAGTCAATAATTGATATTTTAACGATAGAAGATTTGGCTAATCTAAAACTAACCTCAATATCCTCAGAACTTGGATTTGGTGCAATTGTTAGTCCAAAATTATCATAATCTAAGGGTTCATTTGCTAAAACACTTGCCGTTTCAACATCTTTTAAAATCAAATTATTGGGGTCAAATACAAGCGTAGTTGGTTTAGTTTTTACGATAAATTCAAATGATTGAGTTTGTTTATCATTAAAAATGGTAATTGTAGTATCCGATAAACCATTAGAAACACTCAATTGAATGGGCATTGTAAAGAAGGTCGGATTGGAGTTGGTGCTTTGCGAAATATCCGCTTTCACCTTAAAAGTCCCATCCGCCATGGGTTGCGATGTCCATTGTAATTTGTATTTTGGATAATTTTCACCAAATATCCATTGCTTAAAAAAGTAGTCTAATTTCTGACCGTAAACCTGCTCTGCAATCGCTTGAAAATCTTCGGTTATCGCATTTCCATAGGCATTTTTTGAGGCAATATAAGTTTGAAGAATCTTATAAAATTTATCATCGCCTACAATTCCACGGAGCATATGAAGTACAGATGCACCCTTGCGATAGGTACGTGACGAACTAAAAATTTCATTAATATTATTGACATCTTGAACGTAAATTGTTCCTTTGGCCGTTTTCGCAGAAGCCATAAAATTCTTAATGTAAACATCGTATGCAGGTTTTCCACCCGTAGCTTCCGTATAAACACATTCACCATAAGACGCAAAGCCTTCGTTGAGCCAAATACTTTCCCAATTTTTGCAAGTGATTTTATCGCCAAACCACTGATGCGTCAATTCATGAGCGATTAAGGTTTCAAAACCGCTCGAAGGAATCGTTAAAGAAGTACAAGTTTGATGTTCCATACCCCCGCCCCAACCAAATTGAGCGTGTCCGTATTTTTCATTGATGAAAGGGTATGAACCAAATTTTTTCGAGAATAAATCCAGCATAAAAGCCGTTTTATCAAGGGCTAATTTGTTGGTTGTCGTCAAAGATTCGGGATAAATATAATGGGTTATGGGCATGGGTTTCTGCCCTTCAAAAGTGAATTGATTTTGGTATAAAGTATAATTACTCATCGCAATCGAAATCAAATATTGAGCAATTGGATAACGGTTTTTCCATTGATAAGTCCGTGTACCATCTTGATTATCAAGGGTTTTCTCTAAAACTCCATTGGAAACCGACGTAAAATATTTATCACTCGTAATCCAAACGTCCGAAGAGTCAGCTTTATCATCCACCGAATTTTTGCAGGGAAACCAATCGGACGAACCGTAAGGCTCTGATAATGACCAAATTGCCATATCTTTAGAATTGTTATGCGTACCAAAGACAAAACTATCAAATCCGCTCGAACCCGGAATTCCGTGATAATAAATCAAAAAACTCACTAATTGATTTTCAGCATAAATTTTATCTAATTTGGCAATAATCTGATTGGATTGATGAATGAAAACAAGTTTTTTATTCCCAATTTTCACAGAGTCAGTCGTAAGGGAATTTTGCAAATCAATGGTCACTTGATCGAGGTTGGCAACTTTACTTTTGGCATTTATGGTTACTTCGCCCTTAATATTTTTGGGCGTGTACGAAACATTCAAATTGAGTTTATAATACGTTACGTCAATATTATTATCAACCGCTTGGACAGCTTGCAAACGTGCATTTTGATTGCGTTTTGTGAGGGATAAAATTTTTCCAGCGGCACATTCGCTTACAGCATCTTGAGCATACGTAAAAATATTATTAAAGAAAAATAGGAATAATATAGACAGTTTTTTCATCGTTTTTGAGGTATTATGTTAATTATACTTACGCTTTTAAAAAATATCCTTTTCTTCATACAAAATCTCATCTTTATCGTTCCAAACTTTCAAACTCGCTTTACCTTTTTCATCAAAAATCAATTCCATAAAACCTGGTTTACTGGCATTAAATAGGCAATCTGGTTGCTTAATTTCTCGTTTGAGTGGCGTTAATTTACTACCAGAACCACTAATAAGAAACAAATTGTTAGGACGTTTGATAACTTGCAAATTATGTTCATGTCCCGAAATGGCAATCACGTTTTTATGTTTTTCCAACACTGCGTACATTTTATTGGCCATTTTGAGATAGCGAGGTTGATTCATTTCAGAATTCAAAGCTCGATTCACGCCCAACAATCCAAAAGTCATGAGAGGCGAATAATTTACCAAAGCATAATACCAACTTTTACTTTTATGGAAGCCATGTTCGCCATAATCAACCAATGGGTGATGGGATAAAAATAACGTCTTTTTCCCTTGTTTTTCCACAGCCGTTAAAATGGAATCAAGCCTATGAAAATAGACTTTATCCATTCGCTCAAATTTATCATCCATGCCCACTTGATGATAAAAACCACTGTGAAGCCACCAATCCGTATCCGTAAAAACCAAAACTATTTTTCCTAAATCCTTCGTAACGGGTCCGGGTAAGCCTTTTTCGGGATAAAAATGTTTTGTCTTTGTCTCATTCAATGAATCTTTAGCGTATTTATTGATGTAATCAGCCTGTCTAAGTACATTTTTCAAGCCCTTCCAACGCCCTTTTGCCCAATCATGATTGCCAGGGATAAAATACCAATCTCCTTTGAATTCTTTCAGCGTATGAAGTTGAGTCAATAATTTCAATTCAGCTTCTTTTGACCCATCAAGTCCCCGTGGATAAATGTTATCTCCCAAGAAAATCACGCCCCCATTTTCAGTGGCTGTTAGGTG
>NZ_CBABQS010000084.1:0-19281 GCF_964672035.1 Arcicella sp. | reverse complement strand
TTGAATAAAACCATTGAATGTTTCACAAAACTTGACCCATTTTTGGGTGAATGTCTCCGCATTATGAAGTGTATGGGGCGTTTAGATTTAGAATCGAGGGTGGGAAAAGCGCCAGGTGGATACAATTATCCTTTGGAAGAAACAGGTTTTCCGTTCATTTTTATGAATGCGTCTTCGTTGATGCGTGACGTAATTACGATGCTTCACGAAGGCGGTCATGCGGTGCATTCAATCGTTACGAAAGATTTGGCGTTGAATACTTTCCGTAATTTCCCGTCGGAAGTTGCCGAATTGGCTTCCATGTCAATGGAGTTGATTTCGATGGATAATTGGGATGTTTATTTTGACAATGAAGAAGAATTGAAACGGGCAAAAATCCAGCATTTAGAAGACATCATCGGTACACTTCCGTGGGTGGCAACGGTTGATAAATTTCAACATTGGATTTACGAAAATCCTACGCACACGACTGCAGAACGTACAGGAGCGTGGATACGTATATACGAGCAATTTGCGGATAGTATCACGGATTGGTCGGGTTTAGAAAAATACAGAGCAACTATGTGGCACAAACAATTACACATTTTTGAGTTGCCATTTTATTATATCGAATACGGCATTGCTCAATTAGGAGCGATTGGCGTTTGGAAAAACTACAAAGAAAACCCACAAAAGGGCTTGGAAGGTTATTTAAGCGCCTTGAAATTGGGTTATACCAAACCAATGGGCGAGATTTATGCCGCTGCCAATATTCCTTTCGATTTCTCAAAAGCACACATTGCATCGTTGATGGATTTTGTGAGAGCGGAGTTGGCGATTTTGAAGGGATAGAAAAGAGAATGGCTGAACGATTAGTTGTTCAGCCATTATAACTTTATTTCAAAGGAATTCCTCGCTGTGTCAAAAATATCACCGCATTTTGGTCGCCTTTAGCCACGGCCTTTTGCATGGCCTTTATACCGTTTGGAAAATCGCCGTGTTGTCCGTATTCCAAACCAATGTTATAATCAAAACTTCCATCTTTTTTATCTGCCACAATTCCTTTTTGCCAAGCCTTAACCGCATTTTGCCAGTCGCCCATTGATTTGTAGGCAACGCCCAAGTTTTTGTAGGCAACGGTTGCTTTGGGGTCAATTTTTATGGCTTTTTCTAATTCTTTAATTTCACCTGCGTGGTCGCCTTTATGATTTAAAATCGTACTGATATTGATGTGTGGGTCAGCAAATTTTACGTCTAAATTCATGGCGGTTTGATAGCGTTTCATGGCTTCGTCTTCTTTACCTTGTTTTGCCAAACACAAGCCCATAATATTCTGTGCAAATTGGTTTTTATTGTCAGATTTCTCCAAAGCAATCTTTGATTCATCAATGGCGATATTATATTTTCCAGTATAATAATAGGCCGCTCCAAGCATCCAGTGGAGGTTTTGCATTTCTTTCGGTTTGATTTTTAGTGCTGCCTCGAAATTATCAACCGTTAAATCATATTTCTTTTCATCAAAATAAATCTGTCCCAAAGCCGTATGAACATCGGCAGTTTTGAAGGTTGTTTTGTGGGTTTCTTCAAAATAAAATTTGGCTTTTTCATTGTCTTTTTTACCAAACCAATACCAACCCATGTTACTGGTCACCATCGGATCGTTCGGATGTTTTTCGTAGATGGGCGTAAATAAAGTCAAGGTGTCTTTCCAATGCGTTGATTGATTGAAAGACAGAAACGTTAAGCCCAATAAAAGCACCGCTCCAATGCCGGGCATGAGTTTGTTGGTAGTTGCTTTTTGGTACAAACGATTGGCAAAAACGGCTAAAATTACCAATGGCCCAATCGAAGAAACGTAGAAATATCGGTCAGCCATCAAGGCACTACCCACGGGCAAAACTTGCGAAACGGGGAAAATTACGATGAGAAAATAAAGTCCGCCCCACCAAACTAATTTATTTTTACGACCCGTCCAGAATAAGAAAATTGCCAAAGCCAATACGCCCGCAAAAGCAGAATAATAAATGGATGGAATTGCTCCATTAGGTTTTTGCGGATAAGGATAAAAAGCAATCAAATTGGTCGGAAGAACCATTTTTATCCAATAATAAAGTACACCATAATTAATCATGAAAAAGCGTTCTGAGAAGGAATAGGCATCAGAAATTACCTTTGTGGCATTAGCTCCTGCATCACTTTGCGCTTTGATGGAAATAATACCCGTAATTAAAGAAACGACAAAAAATGGCACTTTTTCAATGCCAATTTTGCCAATTTGCTTGCGGTTCAGCAAGAAATAATCAGTAATTAAAAACACCACTGGCAAAATTACCGCCATACCTTTCGATAAACATGAAAGGATAAATAAGCCCAAAGCGTACCATAGATGCTTGTTTTTCCAGTCGGTGACCACGTTGTTGTCAGTGTCCACACTGACCACTCCGTCGGCGTATTTCAAATATTGCCAAAAAGACAAAAGCAAAAATAATGTATAAAGCACATCTTTGCGTTCAGCCGCCCACACCACCGACTCCACGTGTAGCGGATGAATGGCGAAAAGTACCGAAGTAACCGCCCCAATTAAGAAATTAGCACTAAGTTTATTCACTACTTTGAAGACTAAAATACTGTTAATAATGTGAATAACGGTATTATTGAAATGATAAACCCAAGCGGTATCCTTTACCAGCGAGTATTCGATATAGTACGTTACCATCGTAAGCGGGTGCCAGTTACCAAGATAATATTCTGAAATAAGGGTCTTAAAATTTTTGAAGGAAACTTGGCGTAAATCTTCGTTATTGACAATATAAAACATATCGTCCCAGACGTAACCATTCTGAAAACCAGGCAAAAAGGCAATGAATGCACACACGGCAATAATTCCCGCAAGAATCCAAAAATTGCGTTCGGTATAAGGAATTGGTTCAATCAAAACTTCGGGTTCTTTAAGGATTTTCGTAGTTTGATTAACCGTTTGAGGCTTTTGTAGGGTGTTTTTAGGAGTCGGAGATACTTTATTCTTTGCCATATTTTTTATAAGTGAATTTCGGATTTCTTGATTATAAGCAAATAGTATGCAAAACTAAAAAGAATTGGGGACTTTCTACTTTCTCTAATGTCCAAGCAAAAGAATTTTACCTTTCCTTTTTATTAATTCTAAATGATTCTCATTATTTTTGTACTTTTACAAGAAAATAGGTATCGGTAAAAAATATCGCCTAATTATTCAGCTCAGATAACAAAGAACTAATCATAAAAATGGGATTATTTAGCTTCCTAACTTCGGATATTGCGATTGATCTTGGCACTGCCAATACGTTAATCATCCACAAAGACAGAATCGTAGTTGATGAACCATCAATTATCGCCCTCGACAAAGCTACTAACAAGGTTTTGGCCATTGGAAACAAGGCGATGCAAATGCACGAAAAAACCAACGAAAATATCAAAACCATTCGTCCACTCAAAGACGGAGTAATTGCCGACTTTACTGCTGCCGAGTTGATGATTCGTGGAATGATAAAAATGATTGATACGGGAAATCGTTTCTTTACACCTTCACACCGCATGGTTATTTGTATTCCATCGGGTATTACAGAGGTTGAAAAACGTGCCGTAAAAGATTCTGCCGAACACGCAGGAGCTAAGGAAGTTTATATGGTTCACGAGCCAATCGCTGCGGCAATCGGTATCGGAATTGACATCGAACAACCAAACGGTTCAATGATTGTGGATATTGGAGGTGGTACTACTGAAATTGCCGTTATTGCCCTTTCAGGCATTGTTTGTGAGGCTTCTGTACGTATTGCGGGCGATGTTTTCACCCGTGATATTGTTGATTATATGCGTCGTGAACACAACCTTTTGATTGGTGAGCGTTCGGCTGAATTAATTAAAATTTCAGTGGGGTCGGCTTTGCCAGAATTAGAAAATCCTCCCGCAGATTATGAAATCCGTGGTCGTGATTTAATGACGGGTATTCCGAAAGAAATTAAAGTTACGTATTCAGAAATTGCATACGCATTAGATAAATCAATTTCGAAAATTGAAGAAGCAGTAATGAAAGCATTAGAGGTTTCACCACCAGAACTTTCGGCTGATATTTATCATAATGGTATTCACTTAACGGGTGGAGGAGCATTGCTGCATGGTTTGGACAAACGTTTAGCCAATAAAACAAAATTGCCAATTCACATTGCCGATGATCCACTTCGTGCAGTTGTGCGTGGAACGGGCGAGGTTTTGAAGCATTTAGACCACTTCAAGCCAATTCTAATTTCTTAATTTTGAGTTAAAGAGTTATAGAAGTTAAAGAGTTAAAAAGTTGTGGATATGTCTATTCAACTTTCTAACTCTTTAACTTTTTAACGTATAAAACTTTTTCCAATGTACCAACTCGTCCAATTTATATCCAGACAACGAGCCTTCATTTTGTTCGCATTTTTGGAGGTGTTGAGCCTTTGGTTTTTTTATTCCTACAATAATTATCCCAACGCTATTTTCTTTAACACCAGCAATTATTATGCTGCAAAGGCTTTAAGTACTTCAAATTCGATTAGAGAATATTCCAATTTGAGAGAGGCAAATACTGAATTAGCCTCTGAAAATAGTCGTCTAAATTCGATAATTGCTAAGTTGCAAGCCCAGCAATTAGATAAATCAATGGTTAATTACAAAGCTGATTCTAATGTTGCAAGCAGATTTAAGTTCGTTGTAGCAAAAGTATCAGGATTAACAACGTCTCAATTTAATAATTATATCACAATTGATAAAGGTTCAGCGGATGGACTTGCCCCCGGTATGGGTGTGATTTCTTCTACGGGAGTAGTTGGTAAAGTCAAGTCATGTTCTGAACATTATTCGGTGGTAATTTCTATTTTGCATTCAGAATATTCAGTATCGGCAAAATTGAAGAGTAATAACGAAATTGGTTCGGTGAAATGGAAAGGCGTTAATCCTGATATTGTGGAAATGACTGAAGTGTCTCGTTATAAAGCAGTTAAAATAAAAGATACGGTAGTTACTTCAGACTTTAATTACGTTTTTCCACCCAATATCATCATTGGATTCGTCAAGAAAGTGGGGGTAAAACCTGATCAAACTTTTCATGAAATTGATTTACAATTAGCCACAAATTTTCATACACTGGCTTATGTATACGTAATAAATAACAAATTATTAGGTGAACAAAAAGCGTTGGAAGAAAAGAGTGGAGATGTAAAAGCGAAATAAGTAAAAGTAGGCAGTTTGTAGTAAGTAGTAAATAATTTTAGAAAACTCAAAGCTATTGACTCAAGGCTCAAAGCTAATAATAAATGACCCCAAGAAGTATAGTTTCCCAAGTTCTTATTTTTATATTTTACCTTTTGTTGCAAATATTTTTTGTAAGACAATTGGTACTATTCGACTATGCCTTCTGTTTTGTGTACGTGGCAAGTATTATACTTTTACCTTTCGAGATTAATAAAGTTACGTTAATTTTCTTGGGATTTGTGGCAGGAATAATGGTTGATATTTTTTACAATACTGTCGGGGCAAATGCTGCTGCAATGACGTTAATCGCCTTTTTGCGTCCCACAATAATTACTTTATTAACGCCTCAAAGAGGTTACGATGAACGCCAAACTCTTAGCTTAAATTCAATGGGTTTAAGTTGGTTTATTACGTACGCAGCAACTTTAATTTTTGTGCATCACTTTGTATTATTCTTATTGGAGGCTTCGGATTGGGGACTGTTTTTACCAGTTATGACGAAGGTGATTTGTAGTACAATTTTCACCACAACTGTCGTAGTAATCATTCAGTTTTTTAGGAGAGATTAATATTCGTTGTTCGATGTTTGTTGTTCGATGTTAGGGACTGAAAACCAAACATCGAACATACAAACATCAAATATCTAAAATCCTTTCACCATCGCCACACATTTTTTCACAACTTCCGTAATTTGTTCAAAATTTCCCGAAGCTAAAACGTCTTTTGGAAATAATTGAGAACCCATTCCCACGGCAGTAACACCCGCTGAAAACCATCCTTTTAAATTTTCTTCATTAGGTTCAACACCGCCCGTTACCATTACCTTTGCATTAGGCATTGGCGCTTTAAGTGCTTTGATAAAAGCCGTTCCAAGCACATTGGCGGGGAAAATCTTGATAATGTCGGCTCCTGCTTGTTGAGCATTATAAATCTCCGTAATAGTCATAACGCCTGGCATCCAAGTTATTTTGTGCTTATTGCATATTTCACCTACTGCTGGATTTAGACATGGTTGCACGATAAAATCAGTGTCTAAACTGACAAAATACTCAGCTTCTTCGGCGGTGAAAACCGTGCCAATACCAATGGCCATATCGGGTAATTCTTCACGGATATATTTTACTAATTCCGCAAAAATTAAGGCCGCTCCTTCACCACGATTTGTGTATTCAAAAACGGTAATTCCACCATCGTAACATGCTTTTACGACTGCCTTACTCACCGCTAAATCAGGGTGATTGAACAAAGGCATAATCGGCACTTCGCTCAATTTTGCGTATAATTCTTCTTTTGTAAATTTCATATTCTTTGCAACCACGTAGAGACATAGAAAACATAAGGTTTCAGTAGTTCCTAAATGGCTTTTAAATTTTAAAATATTGATGAGTCAAGGGGCAGACGGATCGACAGCCCCGATTGATTATTGTCTGAAACCATCTGACAAAGTTTTTCTCCCTTCCTCTTTTATTCCTTTCTCCTAAAATCTACCTTTTCAACCTTCCACTCACATCTCCATTCACCACTGCTTCTACTTCATGAACACTTACAAGGTTGAAATCGCCTTCAATAGTATGTTTTAACGCTGATGCCGCAACGGCAAATTCGAGTGCTTGTTTACAGTCTTTGTAAATTAATTCTCCGTAAATATAACCTGCCATAAAAGCATCGCCACCACCAATTCTGTCCACGATATCGGGAATGTTAATGGCTTCGGTTTCAATCATTTGAGAACCGTCCCAACATCTTCCAAAGAGCGTATTGTGCGAAGCCGATATTTGCCCCCGCTTGGTAGTCAACACTTTTTTTACTTTTGGAAATTGCTCTGTAATTTGTCGACAAACAGATTTGAAACTGCCTTTTTCATCAATGGGCACAATACCAAACATATCGGCAGCATCGCCTTTACTACAAACAATTATATCACAATATTCAATCAATTGAGGCATAATTTCGTTCGGACGTTTGCCCCATTTCCAAAGATTTGAACGATATCCTACATCGGCAGAAACGGTAATGCCCATTCTATTGGCAGTTTGTACGGCTTCCAAACAAGCTTGAAATGCACCTTCTGAAATGGCAGGAGTTATACCTGTAAAGTGAAACCAGGTGGTATCTTTTAGAATTTCTTCCCAATTAAAATCAGTAGGAGCAAGCGTGGCAAAAGCGGAATTGGCACGATCATAAACTACTTTGCTTGGACGCATAGCGGCTCCTTTTTCAACAAAATAAATGCCGATTCTATCGCCTCCATAAGCAATGTGTTGGGTTCCTACGCCAAATTTTTGAAAAATATTCGTGGCAGTACGCCCTAAATCATTATCTGGAAAACGAGTAACATGGCTGGCAGGAATACCTAAAATAGCCAACGAAGACGAAACATTTGCCTCGCCTCCGCCAAAATTTATATCAAACTGAGTAGCCTGTGGAAATCGTGAGAAATTTGGCGTACTCAAGCGCATCATGACCTCTCCGAAGGTAGTAACTTTCATATTTTTTCTTTTATAAATACTTACGAACTGCATCTGCGAATCCTTCTAATTGGGTTAAATCTTCACCCCAAAGACTACGATTAGCTAATACTTTTTCTAAATCAAAATCTTGCCATGCTTCGTAAAAATAAGGAGCAAAATTGCAGTTGATAGGATAATAACTACCGTTTGATTCTCCGTAATACGTTCCGTTTACTTCTTTTTCACCTTTCATAAACTGTAAATATGCGGCAAAACCCATGGCAAAAAGTTCAGGAGCTTTGCCAAATTCACGGTAATATTGAATAAGAATTGGAATGTTTCGCATCTTCATTTTGGTGGTATATTGGACTGAAATATCCAATAATTTATGGTTCAAAAATGGATTACGGAAACGGTCGAGTACCATTCTGCCAAATCTGTCTTTTACTTTTGAATCAATTTTATAGGGAATCGCCAAGGCAATTTCTCCTAACATCAAATTCATGATAATTCTACTCAAATATCCATTCGCCATAACATCTTTCACCGTTCTAAACCCTAAAAGATATGACATCGCACACTGTAAAGAATGTGTACCATTGAGCATACGGAGCTTCAATTCACGATAAATTTCAATGTCTCTTTCAATGATTACGCCCGAATCTGCTTGAGAGAATGATAGCACTTTACGGACGTGTTCATCGCCTTGAATTGCCCACAGACGATAAACTTCCGAAAGCACCATTAGATTATCTTGGTAACCAAATTTTGTCTGTAATTCGGTAACCATTTCTGCTTCTGGTTTTCCAGGTACTATTCTGTCAACCAATGAGTTACAGAAAGAGTTATGGCTTTTTAACCAATCAATAAATTCAACTTCGAGATTGTTTTTATGGGCTTGTTGAAGCACAATATCTTTCAACATATCGCCATTTCCAACGACTAATTCCGTTGGAACGATAACCATACCACTTTCAGTAGAACCGCCAAAAAACTTCCAACGCTCATGCAAAAAAGCTAACAGTTTTACGGGGAAAGAAGAAGGAGGATTATTGGTAATTTTATCATTCTCCAGAAACGCTATGCCAACCTCCGTGGTGTTTGAAATGACAATTTGCATTTCAGGATTTTTGGCACAATGCAAGATTTCATGCCATTGAGAACGGGCAGAAAGTGTGCGAGAAATGGAAGCATTTAAGATATATTCCTCAATGGGCTGCCCATTTTCGATACCTTTTACAGCGTGCGTAAAAAGTCCATCCTGTTCGTTGAAATCATCAGCGTCGCCTTTATCGGTTGATTTTACAACCACAATTCGCCCATTAAAAATGCCTTGTTTATTGGCTTTATCAATAAAATAATCGCACAATCCACGAAGTAAAACGCCCGTTCCGAACTGTAAAACTTTTTCTGGTAAATCAAAAACCGAGGGTTCTGGCAAGTTTAACTGTTTGCTCAAATTGACCGAATTAGAAGCTAAATGTGATTTGTTTAGTTTAAAGTTCATTATAAAGTTGTATGATTTTCGTTATAAATTTGAAAGTAAATTTAATACATAGATATACTCATTTTATGAGAATATTTTAGGCTTAAAAATTAAAATTGTTGGTTTTTTGATAAATACAAAAAGCGTAAACGTTTACAGAAAATTTTCTGATTCGTTTTACGCTTTTTTGTTTTTAAATGCTAAGTAAAATACTCGTAGCATGACTGAAAGACTTAATTTTTAGCAATAAAATAGTTGGAATAGTGATGCCATGAGTTTAAGCCTTAGTATATATTGCCAACGATTAAGCTTCTCCAATAGGTCCTCGATAATTCATTGGAAACTGAAAACCAATTGGGCTTTGGTCATCCGAAATTGCGCCATAAACCTCTTCGTATTTTTGGATATTCTCTTTTAAGGCTTGCATCAGGCGATACACGTGGTCGGGCGTGAGAATGACTCTTGATTTTACTCTTGCTTTTGGAATTCCAGGCATCATTTTGATAAAATCTATGACGAACTCACTTTGCGAGTGCGCTATCATTGCCAAGTTTACGTATTCTCCCTCTGCCATTTCCTCAGATAATTCTACGTTGATTTGATTTTCTTCTTCTTGTTTTGCCATTTTATTTTTGATGTTCGATATTCGTTTTTCGATGTTTGATGTTCGGGAGCAATACGAATATCAAACCTCGAAAAACGAATATCGAAATTAATAGTTTTTACAAATGTATTAATTATTGAGAGGGAAACAAAAATCAGCCCTAAATTGCATAAAATTTAGATTATTTGCTTACGAAAATCGAACTGAGCGACGGTCGCATCAATAAATGAACAATATGAAATATAAACACCTTTTTTTCGACCTCGACCATACGCTTTGGGATCATGATACTAACTCCCGAATTGGCTTGGAAGAAGTGTATCAACAATTTGACTTACAAGCTTTAGGGTTATTCTCTCCAACCCAATTTTACCTAAAATTTAACGAAATTAATCATCAGTTGTGGGATAAATATGAAGCAGGTAGAATTTCTCAACCCGAGTTGAGACATTCTCGTTTTCGATTAATTTTTAGTCAGTTGGGTGTGAATAATGATTCGATTTGTGATGAAATTTCGAATACTTATATCAGTATTTCTTCTAAAAAACACCACCTTTTACCTAATGCTCATGAGACGTTGGAATATCTCTTTCCGAAATATCCAATGCACATAATCACGAACGGTTTTGATGAAATTCAGTCCATAAAAATGAATGCGGGAAAGATTACCCATTTCTTTCAGGAGGTAGTTACTTCTCAAAATTCGGGCTATAAAAAGCCAGATTCTCGCATTTTTGAATATGCCTTAAAAAAGATAAAAGCCGTGCCACATGAATGTTTAATGATTGGCGATAGTTTTCAGTCGGATATTGTGGGAGCAACTCGGGCGGGAATTGATGCCGTTTTCTTTAATCCAGACCAACGAAATCAGGATATTTCGATTAAGCCAAAGTACGAAATTCAGGATTTGGGAGAATTGAAAGGGATTTTGTAGGAGAGAAGAAAAATGTTAAATTTATAATATGATTTTACCCCTTGCAGAAAGCGCTTTCATAGAGGATAGAAAATTATTAAATTATTGCCTTTCGGAGGAACATCCTATTGGTAAACATAAAGCACGTATTTTCAAATCAGCATTAAATATTACTATTGAAAATTATCTTTATCTTAAAGAATCTATTGAAATGGCTGTATTGACGAACGATGCCATTTTTGTTGAAACTACTGATCATGGCGATATTTATTATGTTGATTTTGAATTGATTAACTCTCCCAAAAGTTCCGTTGTTAGAACTTCTTGGATTCTCAAACATGAAGAGAACTTTCCTCGTATGACAAGTTTTTATGTTCTCATAAAATAAGAAATCATGGAATTATTAGATGTTGTAGTGTTAACGCAAGAAATTGAAAGCAAAAAACTCAAAAAAGGGTCTTTAGGAACAATTATTGAACAATTATCGGAGGATATTTTTATGGTTGAATTCGTTGATACTAAGGGAGTCACTTATGCTACTCCCATTTTATCATCAGAGCAATTGATGAAAGTTTATTATGAACCAGTAGAGGCATAATTTCAAAACATCGACAACTGATTATTATCCGTTTTATTATCAAAAATCTTCTTATCACGAATCAGTTTTTTGTGTTGTTCCAGAAAATCAACGAAATTGTCTAATTGATGGTATAATGGCGTAAAGTCGTAAGAATCAAATGAATACGTTTCTTGATAAACGTCTTCAAAGTCCGTAATAATGTAATCCAAGGTTTTTATGCCGTACTTTTTTAATCCTAATAAATAGAAATTTTGGTGATTGAGTGCAAAGCGATTAGGCGAATAGAAACGGGTCGATTTTAAATCTACAGCACGTTCAGTTCCAACTAAATCTACGTAGCCATAAATTAAACAATTCTTATATTTTGCTTCAGAATAAAACTGGGTTTTGTATTTTTGGGGTAACAAAGCCCTTGCTTTTTCAATGACTCCTTCCTTAAAATCGTCCTCATTTATGCCCGTCACGACTGCTTTCTCAAAATCAATTCCTTTTTGTTGTGCCACAGTCGTTGGTTTGCGCACACGATTGATACGGTCAATCATCTCTTGCATATCCACGAGGATTTTACCCTGAGCATCAAGGGTTTTAGCTTCGTAATAAGCGAATGAGTTTAGAAGAGTTGGGTATATGCGGTACATTTTGGTTTAGTTATTTGTTGATTTAACGAAATCGAACTTCCCGAAACAATATCAATTGCATTTTTTGCTTTCGGGAAGTTGAAATATTTGGAACTTCCCGAAAGTAAAAATAACTTTCGGGAAGTAAATGAACCCCTCGCTGTTGTCTGTGTCTTCACAGTTGACTCCTAAGATAACCTCAATCCAATATATTAACCAATAACAAGACGTTCAACAGGCATATCTCCAACCAAATGGCTTTCGATAATCTCCTCAACATCAGATAGTTGTACGTTGCCATAGAATACTCCTTCTGGATAAACCACTAAAGAAGGTCCAAAAGCGCAAACATCTAAACAACCCGTTTTCTGGGCTCTTATTTCGGTTAATAATCCTTTTTCTTTCAATGAATTTTTGAAAGCATCGACCAGCGCCATGCCTCTTTCGTCACCACAACATTTTTTGGGTGCGTCTTTCTGATTTGTACAGATAAAAACGTGTTTTTTGTATTTCATTATATGTTTGTAAAGTAAAAAATCCAACCTTTCACGCAATTTACCAGTTTTATCTTAAATTTGACTTACAACTTTTAGACTTAGAACTTACAACTTCAAAATAATGACTTTTCAAACCCAAGAACAATACCAATTTATCGAAAGTATCCTCTTTGAAAACTTAGGCTATCACCCAGAAATGCTTGATTTTCAGTTTTTTTATGGAGGTAATTTCAATCTTGCCGTAAAAGTAAAAATATCGGAAGGAGAGTATTTTATTAAGTGGAATCAGGGCGACCATGAGGGAATGTTTGAGTCGGAGGCACGTAGTTTACAGGTCTTGCGGGATACGGGTGTAATGTCGATTCCAGAAGTAATTAATCACGGTAAAATTGTGGATAAAGAATACTTGATGATGGAATTTTTGACGACCAGTTTCAAGCAATCCAATTATTGGCAAGATTTCGGACAAAAACTGGCAAAATTGCATAAACATACAAATCCACAGTTTGGACTCAATTTTAATAATTACATCGGAGCCTTGCGACAGTCTAACGAATGGATGGATGATGGCGTACAATTTTTTATCGAAAAACGCTTGAAAGTTCAAGTGGGATTGGCGCTGTATGACCGCAAAATTTCGGAAGAATTACACGAAAAATTTGATCAATTATACGAAAAATTACCTTCGTTAATTCCCAATGAAAAACCAGCTTTACTGCACGGAGATTTATGGTCGGGAAATGTAATGGCTGATAATAAAGGGCTTGTTGGTTTGGTTGACCCTGCTTGTTACTACGGTTTGCGAGAAGCTGAACTGGCTTTTACGACCATGTTTGGCGGTTTTGAAACAACCTTTTACGAAGCCTACCACGAAGTAAATAACATCGAAAATGGCTTTGGCGATAGAATTCCACTGTATAATTTATATCCGCTGATGGTTCACGTGAATTTATTTGGCGGTGGATATTTGGATGCAGTGGAGAAGATTTTGAAGAAATTTTTAGATTAACTGTAACTTCCATATCGGACAAGTATATCAGACCACGGATTTTACGGATTTAACAGATTTACACGGATAATAATAGGAATAAAAATCCGTGTAAATCCGTTTAATCTGCAAAATCCGTGGTCTAATTCATAATAACTAACCCCACGATGAATTTCACAACTGAAACTTGGATTTATATCGGCATTGGCTATTTGGCTTTGTGTATTCTTGCGTATTTTATTCAAGAAAGATTTATTTTCAAGCCCGAGAAACTTCATGCTGATTTTGAATATAAATATGATTCTCCCTTCGAGGAACTCCATTTTGAACCCGAAGAAGGCGTGAAAATCAATGGTTTACGATTCTTTCACGATAAACCCGTTGGCTTGGTGATGTATTTTCATGGCAATACCCGAAGCATCAAAGGCTGGTCGAAATATGCGGTTGATTTTACCCGACACGGCTACGATGTAGTAATGATTGATTATCGTGGTTTTGGAAAATCAATCGGCAAACGTACGGAGGAAAATCTCAACAAAGATTCGCAATTTGTGTATAATAAAATGAGGTCGAAATATGGGTATAAAGAAGAAGATATCATTGTGTATGGACGGTCGTTGGGCAGTGGTTTTGCCTGTAAATTGGCTTCAAATAATCGTCCTAAAATGTTGATTTTAGATGCGCCATATTATTCATTTTCGCATTTGACGAATCGTTTTTTGCCTTTTATGCCCATTGCGATGATTTTACGTTTTAGTATCAGAACGGACATTTGGATTAAGTATGTTAGATGTCCCATTTATATTATTCACGGTACAAAAGATTGGTTAATTCCCTATTCTTCCTCGGTTCGTTTACAGAGTCTCGTTCCGCTAACTGCCAGATTAACACCTATTTACGGAGGCGGACATAATAATTTACCTTCATTTCCAGAATATCACCAAAAATTAGAAGAAATCTTGAAAGGGCATTTTGATTTATATTTTGATAAATATGAGAAAGGGGATTTTAGGGAATAATTTTTTTAATGGACAATGGATAATTGATAACAGACAATTAATAATTAATTACAACAATCGGCTTTTAATTATTGTCCATTACCAATTAATTACAATCGCCTCCCTAACAGGACGATACGCCAAATCTACCATTGAAGCATTTACGTATAAAGTCTCGCTCACTTGTTGTTGTCCATACGCTTCATGTATATGCCCAAACACGTGCAATTGTGGGCGTACACGATTTTGAACAACATCCAATAAATCCTCACAACCCACTTTTTCACCTCGGTCAGTGGCATCCAAAATACCGAAAGGTGGTCCGTGCGTAATGAGAATATCCGTATTAGTCGGAATTAAATCCCAGTGTTTACGAATATCTTTCCCACGTTTACGATTAAACGCCCAATCGTAAAACCACGGCTGAATTGGCGAACCCCAAATGCGTAATCCTTCAATCAAAATACCACTATCATTGAGATAATCGGCATTGGTAATGAGTCGTTTGGCTTCTTTCGGATATTTTTCAAAAAAGAAATCATGATTGCCCGCAATAACTACTTTATGCCGATGCGGCAATGAACCCATCCATTCATTAAACATTTCAATTTCTTCAATTCGTCCCCTTGAAGAAACATCGCCCGCATGAATCAATAAATCACCGTCAGGAATGGTCATGCGGTGTTGGAGACTATGAGTATCAGATATACAAACTATTTTCATTTTTTTCTTTTTTACGGTAGCTCGAAATGCTATTTCGAGCTACAGTAACCCATAATTAATTTTTTTTCGATAAATTTAGCCAAACAAACTGAAAACCCATGCAACGTAGAACATTCATTAAACAAACCACAGCCCTGACGGCATTATCAAGCGTAAACATAAATGCCCTACCCGCCGACTTCCCCATCGTTCTTTCCACATGGAAGAACGAAAAAGCCAATGATGCCGCTTGGGAATCGCTCAAAAAATCAGGCAGAGCCTTAGATGCTGTTGAAGCAGGGGCAAGAATTCCCGAAGCCGACCCTAATGATACCTCCGTGGGATACGGTGGCTTTCCCGACCGTGATGGCTTTGTCACCCTCGATGCCTGTATTATGGACGAAAAAGGCAATGCAGGATCGGTTACTTTTCTTCAAAATATCATGCACCCGATTTCAGTAGCGAGAGCAGTTATGGAAAAAACGCCGCACGTAATGCTTTCGGGTGAAGGAGCCTTGCAATTTGCGCTTGCTCAAGGATTCAAAAAAGAAAATTTGTTGACAGAATCGGCCAAAAAAGCGTGGGAAGAATGGAAGAAAACATCAAAATACGAACCCAAAATCAACATTGAGCGCCACGATACCATCGGACTTTTGGCCTTGGGAAATAAGGGTGAAATCTCTGGAGCGTGTACCACCAGCGGATTAGCCTTCAAAATACACGGTAGAGTAGGGGATTCGCCCGTTATTGGTGCGGCCGTTTTTTGTGATGATGAAGTTGGAGGGGCGTGTGCAACAGGTTTGGGTGAGTTCGTCTTGAAAACGCTTGGTTCATTTTTAATTGTAGAATTAATGCGAAATGGGAAAACACCTCAACAAGCCTGCGAAGAAGCAATTATGCGAATTGTAAAAAGATATAATTACAAAGAATTTCAAATTGGATATCTTGCCTTGAACAAAAAAGGCGAATATGGAGCTTATGCTATTCAATCAGGATTTAGTTATACACTTACTGAAAAAGGCGTAACAAAAGTTTTTGAGTCGAAAAGTTATATGAAGTAGATTAGAATAAATTAGATCACAGATTCTTATGGTCAGACAGATTTGCACAGATAAATTCAAAAGATTCGTGTAAATCTGTTAAATCCCAACTCCGTTGCGGGTTCATTCGTGGGCTATTAACTTATGCCTTTTTGTCAGGAAAATGAATTAAAACATCCTTGGCAAGTTGTTTGTTTGTAATTACATTCATACCTAATAATTGATTTGTACAATGTTTCTTTGTAAATCAAAAAGGATGGCTTATTTTTACTGACGATTCTAAGCAAAAAAATGGACGAACAAGAAGAACTCCAAGCAACTCAAACCTATTCTGATCTCGAAAAGCACCGTGTCTTCGAGAAAGAATTTATGCCTCATATTACCTCTATGTACAATTTTGCCTTTCGTTTGACTAATGACGAAGACGATGCAAATGACCTCGTACAAGATACATATCTTAAAGCATTCAGATTTATTAACTCATTTTCACAGGGAACAAACGCAAAGGCTTGGTTGTTCCGCATCTTGAAAAATAGTTTTATAAATGATTTTAGAAAAAAGTCGAAAGAACCCGCCAAAGTGGATTATCAGGACGTTGAAACGACCTATAATTCAGAGGAGGATGCTGAGACGAACCAAACCGTAGATTTACGGGTAGAATCAGTTCAGGACTTGATTGGCGACGAAATTGCCAATGCTTTGAATGCTCTTCCTGTCGATTTTAGGACGGTTATTATCCTTTGTGACGTGGAAGGATTCACCTATGAAGAAATGGCAAAAATTCTTGATATTCCCATCGGTACAGTTCGATCAAGATTGCACCGTGCCAGAATGTTGTTGAAAGAAAAATTAAAATCGTATGCCAAATCGTTAGGCTATGATGTCAATGCTGACACTATGGCAGAATAGTTGAGATTAATTGAAATTAGTTATTAATTATTGGTGTGACAAATATTAAGTAGTAATTACTACTTTTCCTTTGAACATTTTTAATAACCATTAACTTTTTTTATCTCTTCGGGAATTATTTTAAAACACCCCCTGTTTAATAACTACTTGAATAATAAACAACAAACAAAGAGTTAGACCAATATTAAATATTTCATAATCTATAAAAAAATGGTTTCCGAGGCTGAGAAAATTCAAAAAAAGACATCATGTGAACATCAATCTGATTGCATGAAAATGGTACAACTGATTGTGGACGGTCAGGCAAGTGATGAACAAATTAACCAATTCAAATTGAATATGGATAAATGTTTACCTTGTGAAAAAGGCTATGAATTGGAAAAATGTATCAAAGAAACAATGCAACTAAGATTAGAAAAAAAATGTATCCCTTCGGATTTGATTGACTGTATAAAACAGAAAATCAATATGTTATAAAATTCTTTTTTAGAATTATTTTATTTTAAGTTATTAAGTTAGTCGTTTTATGCGGTTTAACTTAATAACTTTTTATTTTTGTAGAAATTTATTTCATACCAATCCTCTGCTTAACGAGTTGGCAATGAACTATTATCATATCAATCACTCTTGGAAAACGGTAAACTTATTATCTTCTCTGCCCCATCTGGATCGGGCAAGACCACTATTGTCAAACATCTTTTGGCAAATAACGATAACTTGGGCTTTTCAATCTCTGCTTGCACCCGTGATAAACGTGGGCGTAACGAAGAAAATGGCAAGGATTATCATTTCATGACACCCGACGAATTCAAAGAAAAAATTATCAATAATGAGTTCGTGGAATGGGAAGAAGTCTATCCAGGAGCCTATTATGGTACGTTGAAATCTGAAATTGAAAGATTGTGGGCATCGGGGAAACACGTAATTTTTGACGTAGATGTGCGTGGAGGTGTGAAATTGAAGGAATATTATAAAGAAAGAGCCCTATCAATCTTCGTAAAAGTACCCAGCGTGGAGGAATTAGAAAAACGGCTTCGTGAACGTGGAACTGACTCGGAAGATTCAATTTCAAAAAGAGTTTTCAAAATGAAATTTGAAATGGCTTTTCAAGACCAATTTGACGTTATTTTAGTAAATGACGACTTAACAACGGCATTCAGAAAAGCACAGAAGTTATTTGATGAATTTATTGAAGGTTAGGGATTAGGAATTGGGTAATTAGGGATTAGTTTTTTGTCCCTAATTACTCAATTCCTAATTACCTGATTCCTATAAAAATGAAAATCGGTTTATTCTTTGGGTCATTCAACCCTATTCATATTGGGCATTTGATTGTGGCAAATGTCATGGCAACTACCACCGACTTAGAACAAGTTTGGTTTGTGGTCTCGCCCCAAAATCCATTCAAGAAAAATAATTCTCTTTTGCACGAATTTGACCGTCTGACGATGGTTGAAAAAGCCATTGCCGATAACTCAAAATTCAAAGCAATTGATATTGAATTTTCGATGCCAAAACCTTCTTTTACGATTGATACACTGATAAGAATACAAGAAAAACATCCGCAACATGAGTTTAAATTAATTATTGGTGGTGATAATTTAGCTCAATTTCCCAACTGGAAAAATCATGATAAAATCTTGGAATATTTTGGTTTATATGTCTATCCAAGACCCAATTCTGTGAGAAGTGACTTAGAAAATCATCCGAATGTAAAATCCATTAATTCGCCTTCTTTGGATATTTCAGCGACTTTTATTCGAGATTGTCTAAAAAATAAGCAATCCATTAAATATATGGTACCAGAAGTGGTGGAGGAATATATTTTGTGGAAGAAATTTTATTTGTAGCCGTGATTTTTGAGAAAATGACTTGGTAAAACTCATAACTCAATGCTCATAGCTCACAGCTATTAATATGAAAATCAGTATTTTAGGTTCCGGTTGGCTTGGCTTACCCTTAGGAAAATATTTAGTAGAAAATGGTTATTCCGTTAAAGGTTCAACCACTTCTGAGAGCAAAATAACGTTGCTTTCAGCAGTAGGTATTGAGCCTTTTTTGTTGAAATTTGCTCCTGAAATTGAAGGTAAGGATATTATTAATTTTCTAAATTCCGAAATTTTAATCATCTGCATTCCTCCACGAGCGGGCAAATACGGAGAAGATTTTCACGTACAGCAAATCCAATCTTTGATGGGATATTTGCCTTCATCCAGCATCAAATCCATTATTTATACTTCCTCCACTTCCGTTTATCCAGAC
>NZ_CBABQS010000083.1:0-19320 GCF_964672035.1 Arcicella sp. | reverse complement strand
TTAATTTTTATTTTTTTGAGCGAAGGATTTTTGATGGTTGCGAATTTTAATATCTCGTCCACTACGATTGAATCTAAGCCAAAAACTTCTTTTACTTGATTTTCAGAATAAAAACCACCAACCATGTCTCGATATTTAATAATTCGGGCGGATAATTTTGAGCCAATTCCTTTCAATTTTTTCAAATCGTTAGTATCCGCTCGGTTCAAATCAAAAGCGACTGGTTTGAAAGATTCTTTGTTCAAGACGGTTGTGGAGGTTTTGAATTCAGGATTTATTTCGGTTTTGGGAAATGAAGTAAATCCTCCATTGGCTGATTTTTCTGGAAGGGTGATATATGGTTCTAATTTTGCATAAAGGTCAGTTGGGAAATCATAAATTCTTTGAAGATCTTCTTTCTTACGAAATTGTCCACCTTTAGTTCGGTAATTAATAATTCGTTTTGCCATCCATTTAGCAATTCCCAATTCTTCTAATTGTGCTTCGGATGCTTGATTTGGGTCGAATGGAGATAATTTTATGGGTTTCGTAGGTGCATTTTCCGAATCATATTTTTCGTATTTATTGGCGTAATGGTCTTGAAAAGCTTCTTTTTTATCGGATTCTTTCACTTCTATTTTTGCCATTAATTCCTCCACACGTTTAGGGTCGATGGTTTTAGAAGTTCGTGGATTATCAGGAAGAAAATCGAAAATGAAAACTGAAATAATCAAGACCACAATTAAGAATATCATGAACATAAATCCTTTTATTTCGGTCTGATTGAAGGCGAAGTAATCTCGTAGATAAAATTTGATTTTTTTGAACATCGTAGTTTTTAGAATTATTAGTGTATTTGACTTATTTTTGTGATATTAAATTAGTGGATTTACCGTTAATTCGCAAATGTATATGGAACGCAGATGAGGCAGATGCTTCGCAATGCAGATTTTCGCAGATTTTTATTTTGACCATTTTTAATTTTTAAAATAAATAGAATTGTTTATTTGATTGTGAAAATTAAGAAAATTCCATATTAAAAAAAATCTGCTTTGCCGAAGGCATCTGCGGCATCTGCGTTCCAAAACACAATTCCAAGTTTGAAAGTTTATGATACTTTATAGCACCAATCATCAAAGTCCTGATGTTTCGTTGGAAGAGGCAGTTTTTAGAGGATTGCCACCTGACAATGGTTTGTATATGCCTCATGTCATTCCGACTTTGCCAGCTTCTTTTTTCGAGAATATTGACAAAATGTCGATTACTGACATTGCTTTTGAAGTATCGAAGGCATTATTGAGCGACGATATTTCGGATGATGATTTGAAAATGATTGTCGAACGAGCCATTAATTTTGATGCTCCTTTGGTTGAAATTGAAGAAAATACTTTCATTTTGGAATTATTCCACGGACCTTCGATGGCTTTCAAAGACTTTGGAGCAAGATTTATGGCTTCCTTGATGTCATTTTTCTTACAAAAATCTCAAAAAGATATTCACATTCTCGTAGCAACTTCGGGCGATACAGGCGGAGCCGTTGCCCAAGGTTTTTATAAAACCCCTGGCATTAAGGTCACGATTTTATACCCCACTGGAAAAGTTTCGGATATTCAAGAAAAGCAGTTGACCACTTTGGGCGAAAATGTTACGGCTTTGGAAGTTGATGGTACTTTTGATGATTGTCAAGCTTTGGTGAAAGCGGCCTTTTTGGATAAAGAGTTATCTTCAAAATTCAATTTGGCATCGGCAAACTCTATCAATATCAGTCGTCTAATTCCTCAATCGTTTTATTACTTTAGCGCTTTTGCTGAATTGAAACGTCAAGGAAATACCAAACCTGTAGTATTTTGCGTACCGAGTGGCAATTTTGGTAATTTATCGGCAGGGTTAATTGCCCAGCGAATGGGTTTACCTGTGAAAATGTTTGTGGCAGCAACCAATGTAAATAACGTTGTACCAAAATATTTAGAGAGCGGTAAGTACGATCCTGTGACTTCAAAAGAAACCATATCAAATGCAATGGATGTTGGAAATCCTTCCAATTTCATTCGCATGCGTTTGTTGGCGGGTGATGCTCATGAGCAAGTAGTTACGCACATTACAGGAGATTTTAGTGATGATATTGACACTCGCAAAGCCATGAAAGATGTTTTTGATCGCACAGGCTACGTGATGTGTCCGCATACTGCTGTGGCATATTTAGGTTTAAAATCTTATACGGATACCTTGAATGAAGAAGTGGCTGGTGTGGTACTTTCAACGGCTCATTACGCCAAATTTTTGGATGTCGTTGAAGATACTTTGGGAACGAAGGTTGATGTTCCAGAACGTTTATCGGCTTTGTTATCGAAAGAGAAAGTTGCTATTCCGATGAGTAAGGAGTTTGTTGATTTTAAAAGATATTTTTTATCGTAGCATAATTTAAAAGCCTCTAAATTTAAAATTTAGAGGCTTTTAAAATTCTACTCGTACATCCCTTCAATTAATTCTTTATATTTTCCATGAATAATTTTTCTTTTCAATTTTAAGGTTGGCGTTAATTCTCCGCTATCAATCGTGAAAAGTTTTGGTAGTAATTCTACTTTTTTAACTTGTTCATATTGCGCAATGTCTTTCATTAAGCCTTTTACTTCTTCATTAAATTTATCTTTAACTTTCTGATTTTTTACAATTTGTGTATCATCAGAATATTCAATTCCATTTCTCGAACACCATTCTTTCAAAGCATTAAAATCTGGAATTAACAAGGCCGATGGAAATTTCTGTCCCTCGCCTACTACAATGGCTTGTTCAATCAACATTGACTCTTTTAGCTTATTTTCTACCAATTGTGGTGCCACATATTTTCCTCCCGACGTTTTAAAAATTTCTTTTTTTCTATCGGTAATTTTCAAATATCTACCTTCCGATAATTCACCAATATCTCCCGTATGAAACCATCCTTCTGAGTCGATTGCCTCCTTTGTCGCTTGTGGTTTTTTGTAGTACCCTTTCATAATAGACGGCCCTTTCACACAAATTTCACCATCTTCTGCAATTTTTAGTTCAATATTTGGCAACACCGTTCCCACACAACCCACTCTAAAATCATCCAAGATACTACTTGAAATTACGGGTGATGTCTCTGTCAATCCATAACCTTCCACAATTGGAATTCCTGCTGCCCAAAATATTCTTGAAAGTCTTGGTTGGAGCGCTGCCGAACCAGAAGCGATCAGTTTAATGTTTCCGCCTAATGCTTCTTGCCATTTACTAAAAATAAGTTTTCTTGCAATTTTCAACTGTGCATCATACCACCACCCCATCGGTTTCATAGGGTCGTATTTTAGTCCTAAATTTAATGCCCAGAAAAATAATTGTTTTTTGATACCCGATAATTCGTACCCTTTTGCTACTATTTTATCGTAAACTTTTTCTAAAAGACGGGGAACGGTTGCAAAAACATGCGGTTTAATTTCTCTTAAATTATCCGCAATGGTTTCCATACTCTCGGCATAATAAACCGAAACGCCATAGTACATATAAACATACACATCCATTCGCTCGTAGATATGACACAATGGGAGAAAACTCAAAGCTCTTTCATCCGCAAGTAAGGGTAATGATTTTGCTGTAACAATGCCATCAATATTTGAAATGATGTTATCATGGGTTAGCATTACGCCTTTGGGCTGTCCTGTTGTTCCTGATGTATAAATTAATGTTAATAAATCATCTGGTTCAACTGCTGCTTTAAAAGGTTCTAATTGTGCTATATTTTCTCCTTTGGCTAAATCAGTTACTTCTTCCCAATATTTTGCACCATCCACTTTATCGAAAGTATAAATACCTTGAATTCCTTCCAAAGTTTTAGTTGCTTCCAGAACTTTGGTCAATAAATCTTTACCAGAAACGAAGATAAATTTCACCTCCGCATCATTAAAGATGTATTTATAATCTTCAATTGTAATTGTTGGATACATTGGTACTGAGACCGCTCCTAATTGTTGTATTCCTAATTCAATAAAATTCCATTCGGGGCGATTGGGGGATATAATAGCAATTTTATCATCTCTTTTTACGCCTAATTTCATTAAACCTAAACTTACCTTATTTACTACTTCGATTACTTCACTCGCACTATATTTTTTCCACTCTCCATTTACTTTATTCGCAAAAGTGTCATTTTTATTTACTGTTAAAACACAGTTAGGCAGTAAATCAAATACACGGGTTATGTTTGGGTTATTTTTCATAAAATGACTTTATAATTGTTGATTAGCTTTATCTTTTAAAAATACAATTTTTAGTTTTTTTTATTCTAAAACTATTCAACAAATATAGATACGTTTCCTTGAATTGAGATAGTATGCAAGCAGAATTATTTTATTATTTATCAATAAAAAAGCCCAAAGAAATTTGGGCTTGGTACTAATTTTCTTCTTCGTTTAGTATTTTAATAATCTCTTTACGTCCGTCAGAAAATATGTAAGTTACATTTAATTCGTCTCTCTCTTCCTCTTCATTCATAATATAAGTTCCGTTATTGGTTGGTTTATCATCAATGAATCTGCCTTCGTATCGTTCTCCATTTGGAAAGTAATAAATCCCACTTCCGCATCTTTTACCAATTACATATTCACCAACGTACATTTTTTGTCCATTAGCATAATAGTGCGTTCCGAAACCATCTCTCTTTCCGTTTCTCCATTGTCCTTTATAGCTTCCTTGGGTTGGATGTATATAAATTCCGCTACCATTGGCACAATCTCCCGTAACACATCCTGTTCTTGAAACTGATGTAGTGGTAGTGGTACTACCTAATTCAATATCTCTTTCCATAACCTGACTTTGTTTTTGTGGATATCTTGTATCATCTTTAACGATTACTCGACTTTCTTCAGCCCGATTTGTTTCTGGTATTTTGTTTACTTCTGGTTGAATGGGTCTTGTTTGTGTTTTTTGAGGAATTGCTGAAATCCGTGGGTGCATATTTTCTGCTTCATTCCATCCTTTTTGAATTGCTACCAATCTCTGCGATTGCGGAGGATGCGTTGAGGTGACAAATTCGCCCTGAAAATGTTTCATGGCTTCTTGTGACTGTGAAAGGTTTGCTCCCATTTCGTGCAACCAAAATCCCGAGAAATAATCGGCTTCTAATTCTTTTTCGGGACGACTTCCCGTTCCATCAATCGTGTGAAAATTAGCATGATGTCCAATTTCATGGGCTAATATTGAAATGGCTCCCCAGTCTGTGTGCGTTGTTTCTTCGACTCTACTCAAAAATGCTTTGTCATAAATAATAAATGGCTGACCTTCAATGACGGTAGCAAAACAATTATCGGTATTTGAACATTGCATTACTTTAAATTTGGAACTGACTTGCCCCATTTTCTTGGCAAATTGCACAATTACTTGTTCAGCGTGACTATCTGAAACAAAACCTTGCATTTGTGGACAAATCTCTTGCGGAGAAATATTTCTTCCAAAATAATTACAAGCAAAATTAATTTTTCTGTTATTTTGTTGGCTAAGTGACTGGTTTATCAACAATACAGTGAATACTACTACTAATAGTTGGGTTTTCATGTGGATAAAATTACTTGAATGTGGATAATTTCGATATGGTCGATGTGATTTTTTACAAGTAAATTTTTATCATGAAGCTGGGTGGGAAGTTAGGAAAATGTTCACAAAAAAAACCGCAAGTTTTAAAAACCTGCGGTTTGATATTATTACGAAAATGATAATTAATTTATTGTATCGCCTCTTAAATTTCTAAATCTTTTTCTGGCATCCGCTCCATAAATACTTCCAGGATATTTTATTAATAACTCTTGGTATAATTTCATGGCTTTTGCGGGCTGATTTAGTTTCTCCTGATAGGTTTTCGCTAAGTTATAAGTCGCATCGTCTCCTTTCAATTCAATCGGAAATTTTTGAATAATTGTCTCTAAATCTTTTACTCCCTTTTCAGTATCTCCTTGTTTCAAAAACGTCATAGCCCGTAAATAAATAATTTCATCCTCTAATGGGTCCCCTTTAAATGTTTTTTCCATGGCATTCAAACTGGCAATTGCCTCATCATTTCGATGTTGAAAAAGTAATAATTCAACATTTGAATAAGCTTTCATGGCTTTCTCTGTACTATCAGCTCCCGTATTTTCCATGATTAACAAACTCAATTCCATGGCATCATTCGCAATTTCTCTGGTGGTTGCTTGTTTCAAAATATCCAACACCTCTTTTGATAATTCAAAATCTCCTCGGAAATAAGCCAATCTGGCATTTCTTAATTTCGCATCATATCCCAGCGGACTATCCTTTTCAGATTTTTCAACTTGTGAATAAATCAACGTAGCTTCCCATGGTTCAGATTTTAGTAAATAGACATCCCCTAAATCCAATTTACAACGGTCTATAAATTGTTGGTCACCGTTGGCCAATTTGATGGCATTTTCCAAAACGACAATGGCCGTATCTTTTTCATTCAAATAAAAAGCATATAAAAGTCCTTTACTTCTAACGGCTTCAAGGGTTTTCTGATTTGTTCCTAATTCTTCCAACATCTTAGAATACTCAGTTATCAACAATCTAATGTCTTCAGTGTTGATTGGATACACACTTTTTATCACTTCTTCCTTCGCATTTATCAACATTCGTCGCCAAAGTGGATAATTTTGACTTCTGGGATATTCTTTTACTAAATACTCAAAAATCTTCCCTGAATTCACGTAATCTTTATTTTGTTGTGCCAAAAACCCTAAATCTGTTACTTGAATTCCCTCTTTGCGGTAGCGTCTGTCCAATGCACGTGCTTGCACAAACGCTTTATAAAATTCTTTCTTTTGGATTAAATGCCAAATTAGCACTTCACTAAAATAAGATTGATCTGGATATTTTTGAACATCGGTGTAAAGTATTTTTTCTAATTGCTCAATTTCCTTTTCGTCTTTCAATTCATCTTGAAGGATTGACTGTACCATTTCTCGATTGTCAGTTAATAATCCAAACTTCAAGTACTCTTCTATCATTTGAGGAATTTTGCCTTGAATACGGTACAACTTTGCCAATTGCACGGCAAACCTATCGGGTGATTTACTTTGTTCTCTGACTTTCTCAATGGTTTGAACAGCCAAATCAAATTGTTGATTTTTTGAAAACTCATTTACCAATTCCATCATGGCTGTCTCATCCAACTTAACCTTGTCCATTGCGATGGCATATTGCCTTTGAGCTTCTTCGTTCTTATCAGCTATTTCTAATAGACGTGCATAGTCAGTAATGTACTTTGCATTGCCATCCGAATTTTTGATTTGCTTCTTCACAAATTTCTCTGCTTCATCAAATTCTTTTAATTTGATGAGTGTTTGCAAATATGGTTTGTGAATAACTTTTGCAGTTTCTTTATTTTTTGCCAATTTCTGAAAAACGGACTTTGCTTTTTCGTAATCTCCCGCCTTCATGTACTCCATTCCCAACTCTGCTTCTTGTGCGAAAGCGCCACACGAAAACATCATTAATCCGAAAAGTAAAAATTTTTTCCAAACACTTTTCAACATTACATTATAATAAATCATTATTTTTTATTTTTAAATTTTTCAAAAAAAAGAAAACTACTATCTCTATTATGCTGTGTATATGTGGATATAGTGTGTGGAACATATTTTTCACGTAACGATGTTTATTTTTTCATAGTTATCCACATTATTTATTGAGTTATCAACATACAAGTGTTTGATTTACAGATACTTTAAAAATTATTAACTATAATGTGTATAAGTATTGTCTATATATCAACGTCATCCACAATGACATTGTTGTCTGATAAGTATGTTGGTAATTAGCGATTATACCCAATAGTTATCCACAGCAATATAGACCTATTTTGATAATCCACAACGGCTCTAATTTTTTCCACAAATTTTATGGTCAAAAACCATACCTTATCCACGTATTTAGATCGTCAATTTGTCTTTTTAGCCAGGTTGTCCACATAAATTTAAGCTGAATTTGTATAAATTTAACTATTTGAATTTTTAGGGAAGATTATTATTAATTTGGTTTTTATGGAAATTGAAAAATTGGTTAACTTGTCCATATTAATGGTATTTATGGAAGTCGTTGTTCAAGAGACCGACTCTTATTTTTCATAAAAGCCAAAACCCTACAATCATTAATCAATTACAAAATCATACCCAGTCAGTTCAAAATTTTGTTTCAACTTAATCTTATCTGGCGTAAATTTGGTAACTTCTGGAACTTGATTTTTTTCTAAATCTCCCGCATCCCACTTACTATTTTGATTTTCATCAACTACTAATCTTATCAAATAAATTCCTGCTTTTACGAAGGCAAATTCATACTTCAATTTGTTGTCCACTTTTTGAATAACTTGGTATTGCTCATCCAATAATTCCACAAAAAAACCTTTTTTCTTTGGATTTTTAATTTCTCCACTAATTGTTCCATAATTTTCCGGGTCACGAATTGGATGCGTTGAAACAAATTTTTGCGTAGAGTCATTTTCTACGGAAATAAATGTTCCTTTTGGCATCTTTAATCTTACAAACTCTTTTGCCTTTTTCCCACCAATTTTTATTTTCATTTCCGTTTTTTCTGGATTCCACATAATATCCTTCTCCGTTACGGGTACTCGAACGAGCGTATCGTTCATAAATTCAATTTTATTCAAATCATAATTTTTGATGGGTTTCGTAAAAGTGAAAGTATAGCCTACCTCTTTTAAATCAATATCTTCACTATTTGAAGGTTTTGTTTTCATCGTAAACTCCTCTTTTACACCATCATTTTTCTTTGGTTTTTCCTTAAATTTGAATTTTTGGTCATGTGTAAAAACTCTATCCAATGAATCCGTTACTGAAATTTTTACTTTTAGCGTATCGGTATAGTTCTGATTTGTGTTGAAAATTCTAATACTTTTTGCTTCAGTTTGTTGATAAACTAAACTATCTTTTTTATCAGCAAAATTTATTTTAACATTTTTAATTCCTCTGTAATAATCAATATAGGCGTAATTTGATGTTGTTCTCGCTTTCAAGACTTTATTGGGTATTTTTTCCATTCTCGCCATGTTTATTTCTAAATTTTCCAGATTTGATTTCAGTGTAATCGTATCTGTAATTATCCCCAAACTTTCTTTTGCTTCATCGTATAATAAATTATTATTGACATCGGTCACCGCATAAATTCGATATTTTCCCGCTGCCACATTTTCGATAGTAAATATTCCCGAACTATCCGTTTTCATAAAATAATACGGTTTTATTTTTTTAGGATTTAAAGTATCTGAATAAACGTACATTCCCACGCTCACATCCATTATCGGTTTATTCGTTAATGGATTTCTAACTTTTCCACTCACTTTCAATGAATCAATTATTTTTCCAGTACTAAAAACCAATTGAATATTTTTAGCCACATTTCTTTCATTCATATCCTTAAAGGTATTTCTGAAATTTAAGCTATAAGTTGTATTTTCCTTAAAAGGCTTATCGAAAGTCAATCTTGCTCCTTTTGGTAAAATCTTGGTTTCATAAGTTCCTTCCAAATTTGGCGTGATTGATAATTGTTGTTGAATATTATCGACACTTACATATTCATCAAATAAAATATCTATTTGTTTTCCATTAAAATTTCGTGATTGATTTGCGGGAATTATTTTAATAATTAATGGAGCAAGCGTATCTTTTTTTCCTCCTGTGGGTGCGACTATTTGAGCGCAACTCAATAGTATTTCGGCAATCATTAAACTCAGAAAACTTATCAATACAATGTGTTTTAATCTCATGTTAATATGTTAATAAACTGTGGACAATCAGACCATTTTTTTCGTGAAACAATTTCTGATTTATTAGATACTTCAAAATTGCTTAAAAATTTCGGTTTATAGAAATTTAAAACCTTTTACAAAATAAACCCTCGATAGTTGATAACTATTGAGGGTTGTTAATAAGTATGTGGATTGTGTTAATTCTTCTTAAATACATAAATCAAACTTGAATAATTCCCGTTATTCTTTCCCGCATCCAGATTAGATTTTAAGCCATCCATAAATGCTTTTAAGTAATTGATTTTACCCGTTTGATATTTTGTACTTAACATCGAAACATAAAAAGAATCAAATTTCATGGGTAAGGTTTTTTCTAATCGAAATCCTTCTTGTTCAAATATTTGCTTAATAGATTTTTGGGAAAAATGATACAAATGTCTTGGAACATCATAAGCCGCCCATTGTGCTTGATATATCTCCGCATCTTTCGATTCGTGGTTTGGAACGGCAATAATCAACGAACCATTTTTTGAAAGTCTTTCCTTTAACCAATCCACCGTTTCATTTAATAAGTGTACGTGTTCAAGCACGTGCCACATCGTGATTATATTAAAGTGCTCGTTTTGAAAAGACGACAAAATTTCTGTTTTAATCATAGCGGTATTGATTTCTTCCGCAATTTGTCTTGCTCCTGAATCTGGTTCGATGCCATTTACTTTCCAACCGTTTTCACGAGCTTCATTTAAAAACATACCCGTGCCACAGCCAACGTCCAATAATTTACCCTTTTGTGGATAAAGACTATTGATTAGATTTAATTTACCTTTCAAGGTATATTTTCTAACAGCGTGATAAATTTTCGCAATTAGTCCTTTTGAAGTATTCGTATGTGAAATATAAGATTCAGCCTTATAATACTCACCAATCTCGTTTTGATCAGGTCGTGGATTTGTAAACTTAAAACCACAAGATTTACAACTTACAATCTGAAATTTCTCTTGACTAACCGTATAATCTTGTACTTCTAAATATTTTTCAAAGGTATTATTATGACAAACGGGGCAGTTGGTGATTTGTTCCATTATATTTTTTTAGCGTTTTTGCAAAGATACAAAAAAGACCTGCAAGGTTTTAATTCCTTGCAGGTCTAAAATTCTAACAATAAATTACCTTCCAATATAAACCATTAACACTGAAATATCTGAAACCGACACCCCACTTATTCTCGATGCCATCCCAATTGTCTGCGGTCTAATTTTCGTTAATTTTTGACGACCCTCGATAGATATTGTTTTCAGTTTCATATAATCAAATTCTGCGGGAATATTCAAGTTTTCTAATCTTTGAAGTTTATTAACCATCAATTGTTCCTTCTCGATATAGCTTTCATATTTTACATTAATTTCCACCTGCTCCAATACTTCATCAGAATATTTTGAAAATAATATTTCTGTTTCTTCCGTCAATGTTCTCAAATGAGGAATTTCAATATTTGGTCTTCTTAATAAATTCCACAAGGATACTTTTTCTCTTAACGCTGCCGTTCCAAAACTCTCTAATTTCTCATTAACATCATTTGGATTAACTTTGAAAACTTTTATCTCATCAATCAATTCATTGGCTTGTCTAATTTTATTTTGAACGTTTATTAATCTTTCATCCGATGCTAAACCAATCAAATGTCCTCTTGCGGTTAAGCGTACATCGGCATTATCTTGTCGTAATAATGTTCTATATTCAGCTCTCGACGTAAACATTCTGTACGGTTCATCTGTACCTTTATTTATCAAATCATCAATCAAAACGCCAATGTAAGCCTCAGAACGATTAAGTATAAAGTCAGGAAGTTCATTTGCTTTTTGATGGGCATTTATCCCAGCCATTAATCCCTGACAGGCTGCCTCTTCATATCCAGTAGTTCCGTTTATTTGTCCTGCAAAAAATAAGTTACTAATTCGTTTTGTTTCTAACGTTGCTTTTAATTGCGTTGGTGGGAAAAAATCATATTCGATAGCATAACCTGGTCGAAACATTCTCACATTTTCAAATCCTGGAATTTTCTTTAAGGCTTCATATTGTACATCTTCGGGTAAGGAGGTTGAAAAACCATTGACGTAAACTTCCACGGTATTCCAACCTTCTGGTTCCACGAATATTTGATGACGGTCTTTATCAGCAAAACGATTTATTTTATCTTCAACCGATGGGCAATAACGGGGGCCTAATCCTTTAATTCTACCCGCAAACATCGGAGATTTATCAAAACCTGTTTTTAAAACATCATGAACTTCTTGATTGGTATAGGTTATCCAACAGCTACGTTGTTTTGTCAAAGGTTTTGTATCGGTATATGAAAACTTACTCGGATTTTCATCTCCCTTTTGTTCTTCCATTTTAGTGAAATCTAAACTTCTCGCATCTACTCTTGGAGGCGTTCCCGTTTTCATACGACCCGCCTCAAAACCTAACTCAATTAATTGTTCTGTAATACCAGTAGCTTTTCCTTCAGCTGTTCTGCCGCCGCCAAAGTTTTTCTCTCCTATATGAATTAATCCATTCAAGAATGTTCCATTTGTCAAGACAACAGATTTAGCTTTGAACTCGACTCCTAATTGGGTCTTTACTCCTACTACTTTATTGCTCTCAACTAATAGTCCTGATACCATCTCTTGCCAAAAATCCACATTAAGATTTTGTTCCAATGCCATTCTCCATTCTTCCGCAAATCTCATTCTATCTGATTGACAACGTGGTGACCACATGGCAGGTCCTTTTGAACGGTTTAACATTCGGAATTGAATCATGGTTTTATCCGAAATAATTCCTGACATTCCTCCAAGTGCATCTACTTCACGAACTATTTGCCCTTTTGCAACGCCGCCCATTGCTGGATTGCATGACATTTGAGCAATTGTATTCATGTTCATGGTAATCAATAAAACCTTTGAACCCATTTTTGCCGCAGCGTGTGCCGCCTCGCATCCTGCGTGTCCTGCACCCACTACTATTACATCATAATTTTTGTACATTTCTATTTACTTTTATCTTATTAATTCGCAATTTTTTTGACTAATTAATTTCTTGTTTCACAGTTAAAATCAACCAACTGTTCCACGTGGAGTGTTTGATTAGTTCTGTTTAAAATGGCTCAGAAAATTTGAATATATTCACTCTCCAAACGTCGCATTTCAGTTTTATCTTCAACCGAATGATCATCATATCCACATAAATGTAAAAGCCCGTGCACGATAACTCGCTTAAGTTCTTCATCGAAAACAGTATTTAATATTATTGAGTTCTCCTTAACTCTTTCGATACTAACAAATATATCACCTTCAAGGGTATTTTTATCCTCCGAATTATCAAAGGTTATGATGTCTGTAAAGGTATCATGGTCTAAATAATCAACATTAATTTTGTGTAAATACTCGTCAGAACAGAAGATATAGTTTAGGTCTTTAATCTTAAAGCCCTCTTTGTCAGCTACTTTCTTTAACCAAGCCTTAAAATTGTTTTTGCCTTGGAATTTAAAATCAATATCTTCGTTGAAAAAAATAATCATTAGTATTGTTATTTGTAAATGGAATAAATTCTTTATACAAAGATACAACACAATTCATTAGTAAGTAAAAATCAGTAATTTAGCAGAATGGAATAAACGTAATCAAAATCATAAATACGATGAAAATCAAAACACCACTACATAAATACTTTTTAATAACGATTATAATACTATCAGCCTTACAAAAAAGTGTATCTCAGAAACCAAGAGATGGACTTAGACAAAAAGATGATAGATTTGAGAATACAGGTATTCCCAATAACTGTGATGATAAAATTTACGCAATTACTGAAATAGGTAATTTATTTGAAATTGAAAAAATTGAAAGTAAGGATATAATTATCAAACAGTTAGGATTGGCATTACCATTCAAGTGTAACGCTTTTGCAAAAGGAATTAATAATAAAATTTATGCGGTAAAAGGATACGAACAGGCTCGTACACCCGTATATGAGTATAATCCCAAGAGTAGAGAAGGTGGTTATAGTAAATGGACATTACCTTCAAATGGGGATGGCGGATGGGTTTCTGGGGCTGTAGATTCAAAAGGAAAGCTCTATTTCATCTCGACAACTATAGAAAATCTGGTCAGAATTGATATTCGTAAGGCTGAAACGGATGTATTGTGGAGAGATAATATGGTTGTGGAAGGTTGGAAAAAACAGAACTGTGCTTATGGATGCAACTTTTACATCAATCAAAAAGACGAATTAGTAGTCAAGGAGAATAGAGGAAATGGAATTTGGAATATATCATTGGTAGATGGATATAAGGTAATCAAAGCTGATGTTGTGAATTCTGCAAATGAAATAAACCCTACGAATGATATTATGGAATACATTAGTTCATCTGGAAATATGACAACGTTTTTATTAGGTCGAAATGCTATTTTTAATTACTCCACAAAGAAAAATGATGTTATTTCATTGGTAAAAATTGACACCTTAAAACAAGGATTTTTTACTGAGATTGGAGGCTGTAATAATTTTATTAAAAAGGAAGAAAAAGTAATTGAAGAAGAAAAAGATGAATTAATTACCGCAACAACGAATGTTAATGAAAGTATAAGATTAAAAAACATTATTTTCCAATTAGGAGAGTCAGAATTACAACCTGAGTCATTTGCAGAATTAGATAAACTGGTAAAACAATTAAAGAAATATAAACAAGTAGAAATTTTATTGGAAGGTCATACCGATATTACAGGTGATGCAGGGGAGAATGTTCAGCTATCTTTAGGAAGAGTCAATTCATGCAAGAAATACCTCGTAAATAAGGGCATAGACGCACGAAGAATACAAACGAAAGGTTACGGCAGTGCAAGACCACTAAAACGCACAGGAAGCGAAAAAGAACGTGAAATTAATAGACGTGTGGAGTTTAAAGTCATTAAAGGAATTGGGTGATTAGGTTGTTTGATTTTCGTGGTTCAATAAGTGTAATTCGAAGTAGAAATAAAAAATGCCTCATATAATAATATGAGGCATTTTTATGAATTGAGAATAAACCAACAAGAAATGTCGAATACTAATTAATCTGTTTGAAATAATTATCAACTTGTCGTTTATAATATGGATTTAGGTTGGGCGGAACGGTACGGAGTAATTCAGTTTGTTTCTGTTTGTCCTTCACATATTGCTGAAACTGAGGTGGCGCTTTTCTTTCAAAAGCATGTCGAGCGGTTTCTGCCTTGCGTTTTTGGTCTTCCTCCTGTTCTTTCATGGCTTTTTCAGATTCTAACAAACGAGTTAATAGTTCTTGCTGACGTTTCATCATTTCTGGATTAATCCGTTTATTAACTAAATCAGTTTCTGTTTCTTCCATCTTTTTCATCATATCTTTTATTTCATCTCCTAATTTTCGTCCTTTTTCAGTTCCTTTTGAACTATCCAAAAAGCCTTGAAGCATTTTTCTAAGTGCGGATTGTTCCCTTGCCATTTTTGCTAATTGCTCAGAAATGCCACCCTGCCCTTTTGAACCTTTTTGCATGGTTTTACCCATCTGTTCATTAAGTTCTTTTTGAGCTTCTCCCATACTTTTTTGCTTGCCCTTACTCTTACCTTTTCCACTTCCAGAACCAGCCATCATTTGCTGATTTTGCTGCATTTGTTTCAAAACATCCGATAATAATAAAGCTAAATTATTCATCGAAGTCATGGCAAATTGTTGTTTGGAAGTTGTCATAGCTAATTTACGTTCCTTGATTAACTTCACTGCATCAGACATGTGACCTTTCATGTTGTTCATTTCACGGGTAACAAAGGTTTCAATTTGTAAAACCCTTTTCGATAAAGCATAAAGACTATCTTCAATCACTTTAGCATCATCTTGTAATTTAATTTGGTCTTGAGAAAGTTTGATAAAGCGTGGGTCTGATGGATTTATACCTCTAAAATCTTTCATCAAACGTTCTTGGTCAAATGAAACAGTAACTAAGTTTTCAAGAATATCTCTTAAATCATCCATATTCTCCTCATTCTGTTTCGATTCTTGCTGTTGTTTAGCAGCGGCAAGCTTTTGAGCAAGATTTCGCATTTTTCGGGCAGCCCGTTTTTGCTTTTCAGATGCGCTTTTATTATCACCTTTATCCATTTGTTCCTCCGAATCTTTTTGGTCTTCCGAAATATCCTCCTGCTGTTCTTTGTCCATATCCATTTTTTCAGAATTTTTCATTTCCTCATTCATCTTTTCGGCTTCTTTCAAATCCTTTTTCAAATCATCAAATTCTTTGCTTAATTTCTCCTGTTCTTTCTTATTTGCCTCATTTTCTTTTTGTTTTTCAGCAGAATTATCAGGCTTCTTTTCGGTCTGCTCATTTTTCTCCGCTAATTTTTCTTCTTTTTCAGCTTGATTTTCAAGTTCTTTAATGGCTTTATCCATTTTTTGGTCGAGTTGGAGTTTCTTGAAAAGGTCTTTCATACGCTCTAATTCTTTCTCGGCATTCTTTTCTTTATTTTTAATCCGTTCCATTTGCTCTAACATCTTGTTATCTTCTGGATTTTGTTCGAGCATCTTCTTCAATTCATCGTACATTTTTTGAGCTTCGGGGTCCATCAACTCATTCATCATCTTCTGCAAAGCATCCATTTTCTGTTGATTTTCAGGTTTTTGTTCATTAAAACGTTGCTGTTTATCATTCAAATTTTGGTTTTGTTCTTGCATTTGCTTGATTTCATTCATCAATTCTTCTTTCTTTTTGATGAGTTCTTCGGCTATTTTCTTATCTTGAAAATCAAGTTCTTTTTTATTTTTCAAACGGCTTTCCAAAGCGGCGATTTCTTTCCGAAGTTTTTGCGCTTTTTCAAGTGTTTTCTCAATTTGTGCTTCGGCTTTATCAATCGAATTGTCAATTTCTTTATCAATAGCTTGTTTGTCAGGCACGGCATAATTCATCAATGCTGAACGGGTCGATTTCGCTCCGTTCACGCCATCATTGTCCCAAACTTGTACAAAATATTCAATTTTATCGGCAGGACTCAATTCCAAACTATCCAAATTCCATTGTTTATAGAAGCTCTGAATAGTTTGCGAAGGATTTATGGGTAAATTGATACTGGCGTAATTTTGAGTCGAAGGTTTGCCATCACGTAAAACTTTATAGAAAATTGCTAATTTACTGATACCATAATCATCAGCAATATTTCCGCCCAAAATCATAAAGTTGTAGAGTGTTGAATCTTTATATTGCTCTAAACTCAACTGAGGGTGTTTATCAGGCACAACATTCAAAAAGAAACTAATTCCATCCGAGTTTGAAGCGTACTGATTCTTCAAAAATACCTTGTAAGTACCAGAAGTTTTTACTTTTCGAGAAAGGTCAAATCCACCACCCAATAATTTTGTTTCGGCGTGATAACGTTTTCCATCGCCTTCAAAAACCATCACAATAGAGTCTGTATCGGTTACATTAAAATCCCAATCGATGGCTGTACCTTCTGGAACAGTCAAATTACCCACGTTTTTCATGGACTCATTTGGCTTATTGAGGTAGTTTGGATAATTCAAATTCACATCAAAAAATGCCAAACTTGGACGATTGACGATTTCGATTTCATATTCGGCTGATTTAAAACCAGCAGCCTCAAATTTAAAATCAAAATCTTGCTGAACTTTGGAGAATGTATAAGTATAATGACGTTTGTCAACGGTCTCCATTTTCAATTTACGATCGTTGTGCATCAAATAAACTGACTCAGGAATGGTATTCCCTTGAAGGGTTAAATTTACCGTAAAGTCCTCATTTTTAAAGGCTTGTAGTTTTTTATTCTCTAATAAAAAAGTAAAAGGAGCTTCTTCTTGATAGTCATTTTTGAAGTTTACGATTCGTTCAGTACTTTTTGAGAAAAAGGCAGGATATAGCATCAAAATTAATACGATTGCTCCCGCTGGTAAAGCCGCAAATTTGAGATACTTACGGTTTTCATTGATTTTGATGGCATCAGCAAACTTCAAAAATCCCAATTGTTTTGACTTTTGATTGATAGAAGCCAAAAGCAATTCGTTTTGGTCACGGTCGAGCGTGCGAGTAAGTTGGAGCGTATTCACCAGCTTATCTCCAACCTCTGGAAAATATTTTCCGATTTGGTCAGCAGCTTGCTCATTTGAGAGCGGTTTTTTTTCTCCGTATAAAAAAATCAACGGTTTAATTACCCAAAAAACAACGGAAGCAATGAAGGCCGCCAAGAACGAGAAAAACAAAATCGTTCTAAATTCTGACCCGAAATGTCCAAAATATTCGAGAGTATTAAAAACCAAAAAGGCGGACAAAATAACTGCCGCCGTGAAAATAGAGCCTTTTATAAGCCTATTGAGGTAATATTTACGTTTGTATTCCTCAATACGCATCAAAAGCGTAGCAATTGGTGAAGTTGTCATAGTCTTTAATTTCAAATTGAAAAAATATCTTCCATAATCAGTTCTAAATCGGGAAAAATATTAACTTTTATCGTTGGTATTTCAGCATTTGGTTCAAAATTCCCAATTAATTCATACACACCTTTATCATTCAAAAGATGTACCATAATTACTTTATCTTTTGGCAAAACAACCCAATATTCACGAACACCAGCACTTTCATATAAATTAAACTTCTCATTTAGGTCTTTTTTTGCAGTACTTGGAGACGTGATTTCGATAATTAAATCAGGAGCACCAAGACAACCTTTATCATCTAATTTTTTAGTATCACATATTACACAAATATCAGGTTGTACAACCGTATAAATGGCATCTTCTCCTTCTTCACCATTAATGGGAAATCGAACATCAAAAGGAGCAGAATATACTTTACAACTTTTTTTGTAAAAATAATTAAATATGGGACGCTCAATTTCCCTTGAAATATCCTGATGAAATCTCGTAGGTGCAGGAGACATTTTATAGACTTTTCCTTTAATAATTTCCACGAAATCATCAAATTGCCACTTTAAATAGTCTGCATAAGAATATGTGCCGTCAAGGTCTAATTGTTTAATATCTGTTATCATCATACAACGATTTTTATGATTAATAGATAGTTAATTTATAAAATCTCCAACAAAACAGGGCAATGGTCAGAATGTTTAGCCTCTGGAAGAATTGCCGAATGTACCAAACGCTCACGCATAGATTCCGTGGCACAATGATAATCAATCCGCCAGCCTAAATTTTTTGTTCTTGCTCCTGCCCGATAACTCCACCATGTATAATGATGAGGATCTTGATTAAAATGTCTAAAAGTATCAATGAAACCTTTTTCCAAAAACCCACCAACCCACGCTCTTTCTTCAGGTAAGAAACCTGAGCTATTAGCATTTGATTTTGGATTATGAATATCAATCGGGTGATGACAAATATTATAGTCTCCCGAAATAATCAAATTCGGAACGGTCTTTTTCAACTCATGAATATATTCATGAAAATCCGTAAGCCATTTCATCTTAAAACCTTGACGCTCCTCCCCGCTCGAACCCGAAGGCATATATACAGACATTAACGAAAAATCTTCAAAATCAGTACGTAAAACTCT
>NZ_CBABQS010000082.1:0-19531 GCF_964672035.1 Arcicella sp. | reverse complement strand
AATGTGCTTTCTGGTTGATGATAATTGGTGATAATGCCTTTGCAAAGTTTGAATTTATAGCTTGGAAAGATAAAAATTTCCGTTTCAGCCGTAATTTCTTCCACGTTTTTTTCCTCCATTTCCTTCAAAATAGCCCTCAAAGATTCTTCTGTGGAGGGTAAAATTTCGTGTTGATAAGGATACAATTTTTCTATCAGTAAAGGATAATTATCGCTTTTCAGAAACTTTACGCCAAACCAATAAATACTCTCCAAAGTACGCATCGAAGTTGTGCCAACGGGTATAATATTACCTAAATTTGCTAACAGATTTTCAATATTTTGTTTATTAATAACGACCTGTTCATTGTGCATTTTATGCTCAATGATGTTCTCCACTTTAATCGGCTGAAAAGTTCCTGCTCCTACGTGTAATGTTAAGAATTCTTGCTTAATATCTTGTTTTTCAAGGTTTTGCAAAACTTCTTGCGTAAAATGCAAACCAGCGGTTGGAGCGGCAACGGCACCTTTTTTTTCACTGTAAACAGTTTGATAAGTCTCATAATCAGCCGTTTCTGCCTCACGATTTAGGTAGGGCGGAAGCGGAATTTGTCCAAGCGATTGGATTAAATCTACGAATTTTCGATTTTCGGTTTTATTTCCAAAATCTATATTTTTCCATGATAATTTAATGTAGTTCTTTTCTGCATCAAAAAATGCTGCATTTACTTCAACTTCTTGTCCTTCAATCGTAAGAATTTGGGTTAAAATATCCCCTTTTTTCCAACGTTTTCGGTTGCCAATCATGCACTCCCATACGCACCAGTCTGTTACTTCCATGGCCAAATTAATTACGGGCGTTGGCAGTACGGGATGTAATAAAAAAAGTTGAATTATGGCTCCTGTGACTTTTTGGAAGTTAATTCTGGCAGGAATTACCTTGGTATTATTGAAAACTAAAACACTATTTTTGGGTAAATAATCGGTAATGTTTTTGAAAATTGTATGCGTGATTTTCCCTTGCTGATAAACTTGTAATTTCGATTCGTCACGTTTGGGCAAAGGAAATTTTGCGATGCGTTCATCGGGTAAATCGTAGGTATAATCGGAGAGTTTGATATTTTGCATGATTGCGTGAAAGTGATGGTGGACGGATTTTACGGATTTGTCTGCCGCTGCGGTCTAATCCGTAAAATCAGTCTGCCATTAAATCAAGAATTAATCCTCAACAATTTTAGGTTTCGTATAAAGAATTCTTATCGGTAAATAAAACAACCAAATCAGTAAAAACACGATTCCCAAAACCAATAAATACGTATAATCTGTTTTAAATGAGCGTTCGTCATTTAGGGCTAACAATGCTCTCAAAGCCAATAATAAAAATGTGTTGATGATGGTTGGAAGGAAATTTATCCAATTAATTACTACGCCAATGAACTGTTTTGGGTCTTTGAGCCAATCTTTATTTGGGATTGATTTAAAGGCAGTTATGGGCAATTTTTTGACATTACTTACCAACAAAACGATCAAAATGTTTAGAGAAAACATGATAGCTCCGAAAAGATAGAAAACCTGATTTTTAGGTAAAAAACCATCTCCACGACCATCGGCACCAAAATGAACGCCAACATCATCAGGTAAGCCCCGATAGGTAAATAATAGAATGATAATGAAAGCAAAAATAGACAAATAGCGTCCGACTCTGGAAATAAAATATTCTATGCTCATTTATTTTAGGAAATAGTGATTTGGAATCAGTCAAAATTACTTCACTTCAAAACCACTATTGATTTGTTGTAAAATTTAACCACAAAATTACGCCACAAAGCCGAAGTATTCTAATGAAAATATCTAATTGGAAGTACAAGTCAATAAAATTAGTTGTTATGACAATTATTTATTATTATTTTTTGCAGGATATTTTATTAAAAAAATGTAGCTTTGTGTAGTAGAGGTTTTAGTGGTAGGGTGCTGGGTTTTAGTGATTCAGACGGAATTACTTGCAAACTTTTCTAACCCCTAAAAACTGACACTTAATACCTTGACATAATGAAAATCTATACAAAAACGGGCGATAAAGGACAGACTTCTTTGGTAGGAGGTACACGAGTTTCTAAAACAGAACTTCGCATTGATGCCTACGGGACAGTGGATGAACTTAATTCTTACGTAGGATTAGTGCGTGACCAAGCGATAAATCAAGGTAGAAAGGACATTTTGAAAGAAATTCAAGACCGACTTTTTACGATTGGCTCAATTTTGGCATCTGAACCAGAACAAACCAAAAAACGCATTCCCGACTTGCATGAAAGCGATATTGAATTGCTGGAAAAGGAAATGGACAGGATGGATGAAAGTCTTGAACCTATGCGTTTTTTCATCTTGCCAGGCGGGCATCAATCAGTTTCGTTTGGACATCTTGCTCGTACGGTTTGCCGAAGAGCGGAAAGAGTTGTGCTTCGATTGGCAGAAGAATCAGAAGTTAATGATTTGGTAATCAGATATTTAAATCGTTTATCGGATTATTTTTTTGTATTATGTAGAATGATGATTAAAGAATTAAACATAGAAGAAATCTCGTGGAAACCGAGAGTATAATTAATAATGAATAATTAATGATTAATAGTAGAATAATCTGTTTTCTGATTTTTAAATAATTATTCTCTGTTAATTCTTAACTATTAACTAAAAATCATGACAGATACCTTGCAAATTGATATTCATCCGATTGAAAAATCGAGAATTGATACGGTTGATTTTGACAACCTTGTTTTTGGACGTTCGTTCTCCGACCACATGTTGTCGGTAGATTATCAAAATGGCGAATGGCAAACGCCTCAAATTGTCCCTTTTGGCGACATTACTTTCTCGCCCGCTATGATGTCGCTCCATTATGGACAAGCAATTTTTGAAGGGATGAAAGCCTACAAAAGTAAATCAGGCGATATTTTGGTCTTTCGACCAGAAGAAAACTGGAAACGTCTGAACAAATCAGCCGAGCGTATGTGTATGCCAGAAGTACCAGAAGAAATTTTTATGGAAGGGCTTTCTCAACTTCTTCGTTTGGATTCTGGATGGATTCCTGCTAAAGAAGGTTGTTCAATGTACATTCGTCCTTTCATGTTTTCAACGGATGGATACGTGGGCGTGAGTCCATCGAAAGGATATAAATTTATGATTTTCACTTGTCCCGTTGGAGCGTATTACACTAAACCAATTCGTGTGCGAGTGGAGACCAAATATATTCGTGCGGCTCATGGAGGTGTAGGTTTCTCGAAAAATGCGGGTAATTATGGCGGGTCACTATACCCAACAAAATTAGCGGTTGATGCAGGTTATGACCAAATTATTTGGACGGATGCTTCCGAACACAAATACGTTGAGGAGGCTGGTACTATGAACTTATTATTTGTGATTGATGGAAAATTAGTAACTGCTCCAACGGGCGATACTATTTTGGATGGCGTAACTCGTAAATCAGTAATTCAAGTGGCTCGTGACTTTGGCATGGAAGTAGAAGAACGCCAATTATCTATCAAAGAATTGACTGAAGGAATCATCTCTGGAAAAGTTCAAGAAGCATTTGGAGCGGGAACGGCTGCCGTGATTGCCCCTATTGCAACCATTGGGTACGATGGAGTGGATTATGAATTGCCTGCACAATCAGCTAATTTATTTTCACGTAGAGTATTCACAGAGATTGATAATATCAAAACGGGTAAAATTGCTGATGTTCGTGGGTGGGTTATGACGATTTAAAAGAGTTATATTTTATTTTTAAGGACGGCATCGCTTCGAGTAATGCCGTCTTTTTTACAACAAAATAGCAGGATTTACCAAATTATTTTTAATCGCAAAAATTACTAAACCTGCCGTATTTCTTGCGCCCGTTTTTTCTAAAAGGTTATTCCGATGTCCGTCTACCGTTCTGACGCTGATAAATAATTGTGCTGCAATTTCGTGCGCTGTTTTTTCCAGACAAATTAAATTTAATACTTCTATTTCTCTGGTACTCAGCGTGATAGGGATATTTTCATGCACCGATACGTGAGATTTTTTGTTGGTCAGTCTTTTATGAAACGTACTCAAAGTATCTTCACTAAAATAAAAACCCTTCTCGATTACCCCTCTTATTGCTTTCTCAACATCTTCGGGTTCAGCATTTTTAAATAGATAAGCACTTGCGCCCAATTCAATTAAATGAATCACAAATTTCTCTTCGTTATGAATGGAAAGGACAATGACTTTTTGCTCAGGATAGCGTTCGTGGATAATCTTCATCGTGTCAATGCCATTGAGATTGGGCATTGACAAATCCATCAAAATCACATCGGGTTTTTGGGTAGTCGTTTCCAAAAAATCCAACAGTTTATTTCCGTTATCAGCTTCACAGACCACAGAAATATCTTTAAAAGTATTGACAATCGCAGCCATTCCCTTTCGGAAAAGTACTTGGTCGTCGGCAATGGCAATGGTAATGGTTTTCATAGTTATTTTCGGTTTTAGGAGTTGAGTTTTAGGTTTTAGAGGGTGGGAGTTAGGCTCTCATTACCAATCCTTACCTCACTTGCTAACACTTAACCCCTATAATAACTTCTACCCCTTTTTCAACGGTGGGTATATACGTTAATTTACCGTGAATCATATTCACTCGGCTTTCAATATTTTTTAAACCCAATCCTCTTTTGGTTAAAGTTTCAAAGTCAAAACCTTTTCCGTTATCTTGATAAATAACGGTAAGTCGTTGATTATCAGGCTTAAATTTGATATTTACTTCGCTGGCTTGTGCGTGTTTGAGGGTATTGTTGAGGAGTTCTTGGAGAATGCGGTAGAGCGCTAATTCTAATCGAATTTCTAATCTCTCCAAATGATTAAAATCAAGACTAATCACTAAATTGGAAGCACTTTCAATTTTATCGCAAAGCGTTTCCAAAGCATATTTGAGTCCGAATTCGTCCAATCCGTGCGGAAGCATGTCGTTTGAAATTCGCCTAACGTTTTCTATCGTACTGTCAATGAGTTGTTTACTATCCACAATTATTTTTTCCGTATTTTCGCTTGCCTGCTCTTTACTCATATTCAATTGTCCTACTTGCAGTCGAAGCATTGAAAGTGCCGCCCCAATTTCATCGTGCAAATCTCTGGAGACTCGGCGGCGCTCGTCTTCCATGGCATCAATACTACTCTGAAAAAGGTCTAATTGATGCCGAGATTTCATCGATTCGACATCGGCTTTATTCCGAAGCAAACGTTTTTGATAAGCGCTAACGAAAAACAACAACATTCCCGCTAATAAGAACATTAACAACGTTCCACCAAAAAGTAAAATATAGATATCAATTTGGGAAGGCATTGAATTACCGTGTGTAAGTGATGAAAATTGACAAATTATTTTATTTATATGAAATTAAAAGATAAAAATGATTATACAAAATATATCTTATACATTTCTATTAAGCGGTAATTTCCAAAGTCCAATTGAGATGAGAAAATACATAATTGTCATAAAAAAAGCGTGTAATGCCCAGATAATCATACCCATCGGTTTGCCTTGTGTGAGAATAAAATTGCTGAACGTAAAAAGGAATAAACAGCCCGAAAAGTAGAATAAAAAGCCTGCATTTATCCAAAATATGGGTGAGTCCGAAGGGTCTTCATCTTGAAATTCATCAAAGGTTTTGTATAAATAAAATACGGTATAAGCCACAATAATTACACATTCTAAGGTCTTGGCGTAAGAGTTAAAAGTGAAGGGATTGTGCCATACAAAGGTATCAATTAATGAAAAAACGATGAAAATTAAGAAGATTGTGGGGATAGTTTTGGGAGAAATATACCGTTTGAAAATCTCATAGTAAAACCATGAAATGAAGAAAAACTCGGTTAATACGTAAAGGTGAAAAAGGTAAAGATTATGAATTTTATAAATTGCCATTGTTTTTGAAATTAATTCAAAAACAACGCTATTGCAGGTAAATAGAAATATTATCTTTAGCTCATTTTTTAAATATTTTCTTTTAATAATTCCGATTACGAATGGTAAAGGGACTATCCAAGAGACGTTTTCAACGATAAAGGTAGAAAGTATATGAATATCCATACTTTGAGTTTGTTAAACGACGGAATAAATTACTCCATGATTATAAGCTGAAATCTTGGAGCAAAAATTGCCAAAAATTAGTTCATCAAAGGACTTAGATCATCACAAGTTGGTGGACAAGGATTAGAAAAATCATAAACAAAATATTCAACAGTTCCATCATTGTGAGCCACGGCATTTTCGTCAATTAAATCCCTAATGACAATTACTTCTTCGCCATCTTCTTCGGTTGTCATAACCTCTTTTTTGGCGGCTACTAAAAACATTTTTTCGTAGCCGTCCTCCGTCAATCCGAAATAAACTCTTATCGTATCTACCTCATCAGGAGCTTCGTTAATAATATCCATAAGCTCTTGTCTATCGACGGCAAAGGCATCCACTTTATGGGCCGCACGCCAACGTCTGGTATCTTCCTGTGCTTGTTTTAAAGGGTAGTGATAATTCGGGGGATGTTTTTCTAAGTGACTCATTAGTTAAATTTGTTTATATGAAAGTTTTGCCCTCAGATCCAAGCCAAAACTATGACTGAGAAGATTATCCGCCAACAATCAAGGTTACCACAAAACTATCGAAAATTGCTCTTTCAAACACGGGTAAAAATACCTGTTTTAATAAATTTAGCCACACATTAAAACCCAACCTTTCAATAATAAAATCAGCAAAACTTTATTTTCTGCCACATTCATCTCAAATACAGATTTCCTTCAAAAACATTTCCGAAATTGCGCTATGAAAATTCTCATTATCGAAGACGAACCTTCACTATTGTTGTCAATGCAACAATATTTGGCGGAAGAAGGCTACCTTGTTTCAACGGCAAATACTTTTCGAGAAGCAATCGAAAAAGTAAACGACTATGATTATGATTGTTTGGTAGTAGATATTACGCTTCCCGATGGGAGCGGTTTGGATATTATTAAGGAATTGAAACAAGAAAAAACCAACGTGGGCATCGTAATTGTTTCGGCAAAAAATTCTTTAGACGACCGCCTCAAAGGATTGGATTTAGGAGCCGACGATTATCTCACAAAACCCTTCCACCTTTCTGAATTAAATGCCCGAATAAAATCAGTGTTACGAAGAAGATTTTTTGAAGGAAATCCTAAAATCACTTTCCAAGATATTAATATTTTACCCGAAAATCAAGAAGTTTTTGTGCAGGATGAATTGGTGGAATTAACCCGAAAAGAATACGAATTATTGGTGTTTTTTATCTCCAACAAAAACCGAATTCTCTCAAAATCTGCCATTGCCGAACACCTTTGGGGCGACTCGATGGATTTGGCCGATTCGCACGATTTTATTTATACCCACATCAAAAATTTACGTAGAAAATTAATCGAAAAAGGTTGCCCCGATTACGTAAAAACTCGCTACGGGGCAGGTTACAGTTTTTCAGAAAAATCATGAAATTACTATTAAAAACGGCCATTTATCTATGTTTAGCCTCTTTTCTGATGGCCATTCTTGGGGTGTTTACCTTGAAAGGATTTATCCATAAATCTACCATCCATGAAATTGATGAATTATTGATTTCACATTTTAAAAAAGTAGAAAAAAAGATAAAAAATACCGCAAACTCGTCTTTTATCATGGGCGATTTAGATGATAATCCCTATCTGCAGGGCGTTTCAAATACCATGATAATTAACCCAATATTTTCAGATTCTACGGAAATAGATTTGCGTGAAAATGCACTGGTAAAAATTAGAGTTTTGAAAGCAACGGTGCAAAGTAAACCGCAAAATTATTTAGTAACCATCACCCAATCTTACGAAGAATTTGAAGAAATTTCTGCCAAATTGTCGTGGGGTTTAGGGCTATATTTTTTGGGATTTTCCCTGTTATTATTGATGATAAATTTCTTGATTTATCGACAATTATGGAAACCATTTTACGAAATAATTAACCATCTCAGAAACTACCAACTCAACAAATCGACCCCCACTATTTTCAAAAAAGAAACAACCGAAGAGTTTAATTTACTAAGCCAAGCTTTGCATCAAATGACGGAGCGAATCAGTAAACAATTTACCTTGCAAAAGGAATTTACCGAAAATGCTTCTCACGAAATTCAAACGCCCATTGCCGTAATTTCGGCAGAATTAGAAACCCTTTTAGGCTCAGAAAATTTGCCTGAAAAAGAAACGAATCACATCCAAAAATCAATGGATTCGCTCCAAAAATTATCGCAATTAAATAAGTCATTATTGTTGTTAACGAAGATTGAAAATAACCAATTTTCGGAAACGGAAGAAGTCAATTTGAGTAATTTAGTAAAGAATCTTTTGGAGATGTACCAAGACTTTGCCGAACATAGAAATATCAAAATATCTCAAGAAATTCAACTGAATCAAACCTTAGAAATCAACCCATTATTGGCAGAAATCTTAATCGGAAATCTTTTGAAAAATGCCATTCGATATAATCAAAACGGGGGAAATATAAGGTGTGTTTTGAAGGATAAACAATTGACAATCAGTAATAAAGGTGATAGTTTGCCCTTTCCAGAAACACAGCTGTTCAATCGTTTTATCAAACATCCAAAACACCCAGAAGCTACGGGTTTGGGTTTGGCAATTGTCAAGCAAATTTCGGAACAATATGAATTAAAAATAACGTATCAATTTGATGAAATGAAGCAAGAACATACGTTTAGGGTAAAATGGTGAAATACTTCCGTCTTCAAATTGTCTCCAAGATCAATCCATAACTTTGTCAAAATAAATAAAAATCAATGAAAAAAATCTTTTTAATCAGCTTACTTTTATTCATCGCAAAAACTGTAATTTTCGCTCAAACAAACAGCGTAAAAATCAAATTAGAAGATGTACTATCCCACGAACCACTCGTTGGGGCAACTGTCAGACTCAAATTTAATAGTAAAATTGGTGCTTCGGCTGATATAAACGGCATTGCAGAATTAAAAAATGTTCCTGTTGGAAAACAAACTTTTGAAGCCAGTTTTATTGGGTATGGAGAAAAAGAATTTACCTTAGAATTGCCACTAACCGATGATAAACAGCCCTTCATAGTAGGATTAACGCAGGGTAAGGAAGATTTGGAAGAAGTGGTGGTCACGTCTTCCCGCACTAATTCACGCATTGAGGATTTACCGATAAAAGTGGAAGTGTTAGGACAGGAAGACATGGACGAAGAAAGTGCAGTTGTTCCTGGAAATGTAGCCAGTATTTTGGGCGATATTTCTATTATTCATATTCAAAAAACTTCCCCAACCAATGGCAATCAAGCCATCAGAATGCAGGGTTTAGATTCAAAATATACGCAAATTCTGCGTGACGGAATTCCTCTTTTTGAAGGTTTTTCGGGCAACTTAGGTGTTTTACAAATTCCACCTTTGGATTTACGTCAAGTGGAAGTTGTAAAAGGCTCGGTTTCAACGCTTTTCGGGGGTGGTGCAATCGGTGGAATGATAAATATTGTCTCTAAAACACCCAATTCAGAAAGCCCCGAAATTACGGCAGTTTTTAACCGTACAAACCTAAAAGAAACCAATTTGAATACCTATTATGCCCAAAAATATGGTAAAGCAGGACTTACGCTTTTCGTAGGATTAACCGACCAAAAAGCCGTTGATGTCAATGGAGACGGTTTTTCTGATAGTCCGCTAATTAAACAATTGTCTTTTCACCCAAGATTTTTTTATACATTTTCCGATAAAAATAAACTCAATTTGGGTTATTCGCTCATCAGTGAGAAACGGGCTGGGGGCGTTGTGGATGCCGTTAATAATGAGGAAAATAATGGTGTTAAATTCGTATCCGCCACTGATTTTCAAAGACATACGGTTGATTATAATTTCAATCACGAATTCAGAAAAGGACACACTTTCACCTTGAAAGGAGCACTTTCTTATTTTGATAGAAATTTCACCGAGCAAAGTCGTTTCTTTAAAGCCAATCAAATTTCTTCTTATACTGAGGCAACGGATTATTTAGAAACGGGTAAACATAAATTGGTTTTTGGCGCAAATTTAACCCTCGAAAATTTCAGAAAACCGAATCCAGACAGTACTTTATTGACGAGTTATAATTACATCACCATCGGATTTTTTGCCCAAGATGATTGGCAATTTACGCCTAAATTTTCTTTGCAAACGGGTTTGAGAGTAGATCATCATAACACTTTTGGCACTTTCGTTTTGCCAAGAATCTCAATGATGACAAAACCAACTGAGAAATGGACCATCCGTTTAAGTGTTGGTACGGGTTATAAAACGCCCAATGTATTTGCCAATCAAACGCCTGCAAATTCACTTACGAGTGTAAATTACTGGAATTTAACGCCTTTAGATGCCAATGTAAAACCTGAAAATTCAATCGGCAGTAATATTGACGTTGCTTATTCCACGCACATTGGCGAGCATTTTTCAGTACAACTCGACCAAGCATTTTACTATACCAATATCACCAATCCCATCATAGCGAGTGCCATTTCCACGCAAACAAATCGTACTCGTTTGACTAATGCTGCGTATGACGTAAATAGTATTGGAACGGATACTTATTTACGAATGCAGTACGATGCTATTGAATTTTATTTGGGCTACAATCACACCATTGCTAAACGGTCAAGTTCGGGCGAGTCTGCTTATTTACCCTTCAGTCCGCAAGATAAATTCTCATTGACTTTGGCATATACCATCGAAAATAAATGGCGTTTTGGCATTGAAAGTAGTTTTGTGGGGAGTCAGTATTTGTATGATAATCAGCGAGTTAAAGATTATTCTTTCTGGGCTGGGTCGGTTGAACGCAAATTTGGCACGCATTTGAGTTTAGTGCTTAATGCCGAAAATATCTTAAATATCAAGCAGTCAGATTACGAAACTGTGGTAACTGGAACCGCTCAGAATCCATCTTTTCGCCCTATTTGGGCTCCGCAAGAAGGAGCCATTGTGAATTTAGCTTTAAAATATAAACTATAAGTATTGAGCGATGAAATTTTTCCCAAAGTTCATCGCTCAATATTTATTTCTAATTCACCACTAAAGGGAGCAAAATATCAACGGTGGTTCCTTTGCCAAATTCACTATCAATTTCAATGGAGCCGCCATTTTTCTCAATCAATTCCTTACACAAAAATAAGCCAAAACCCGTTCCTTTCTCACCGGCCGTACCAGCTTTTATTTTAGGATTCGAGAAAATTTGTACTAAGTCATTCCTCTCAATTCCCACCCCAGAATCTGTAATTTTTAGATGTACAAATTGCCCTTTGATAGTGCTATTGATGTCGATTTGCCCTTGCGAAGGGGTGAATTTGATGGCATTATTTATTAAATTCCTCAGCACTGTTTTTATCTGATATTCATCCCCCAATGCCCGTAGATTTGTAGCCGAATTATTGGTTAGATTTATCTGTTTTTGCATGGAACTGTGATTAAATATCAATACTGTTTCATCAATGATAAAATTCAACTCAACCGGTGCAATATTTGGTTTTATCCCTTCCATTTGGGAGAGAGACCACAACAATAAATTTTCCAACATTCCGCTTAGATTATCCACATTTTGCGCTATAAGTTTCGATAATTCCTTGAATTCTTGCTGGCTAATGGATTCATCGTCAATCAATCCCATAACCCCTTTGAGTGATGATAAGGGACTACGAAGGTCATGGGCAATGATACTAAAAAGTCGATTTTTGGTGGAATTTATTAGCTGTAGTTCCTCTGATTGCGCTTCAATGATTTGTTTCCGAAGGTTTAATTCTTTGATGTTCCCTTTCAATACCATATAATCTATTCTATAAAAATAAGTAGTCATAAATATGGTTATATAAATGCAAGTAATCAATATTATTTCATTGTAAAATTCATTAAGTGATATTGAATGAAGAGGATATTTGAAAATTTTTACAATAATAAAAAATAAGTAATTAGTTAAAAAACCGATTATGTTGAAGGGTAATCTAAAGCAGACAATTGGCAAAACAGCATAAGCAATCAAGGCAAGTTCACCGTTTAAGTTCGTTTGTCCTCTCTGAATACTTAATAGCGTTTGAAAAAAAATTGCTGGGTAATACGCAAAAAAGAATGAATAGGCCAGTTTATTTTTCTTTAAAAAATAATAAGACGGAATACAACTAAATAAGATAGTTAATGCACTATATGGAATTTGAGGTTGTCCAGGCAAAAAATGTCTAATGCAATAAAATAAATGAATACCTCCGCCCAACCAAAATGCCACTTGAACAATTAATATTTGACGACTAACAAACATTGATTGATAATCCTCTCCAGTTTTGGATGTATGATGTGCATCGAATTGGCTCAAGTAGGTAGTTATATTTTTCATTTTATTAGTGATACTTTGATTAAGTAATCTTTGACAAGCTAAACAACGTTTTTATTGGTAGTAAATATTTGGTTGTCAGAGAGTTATTTTCTGAGAAATGACTATTGATAAACGAACAACTACTTATTAATAGGTCATTAAAATGTTTTATCTGCAAAAATTTTCTCAATATTTTCACGGTAAGTAAGGCCCAAGGGGATTTTATGGTTTTCTAAAATAACATTTTTGGTAGAAATTCCAATGACTTTTTCAAGAGGAACCAGGTAGGATTTATGAATTCTTAGGAAAGAATCCTTAGGAAGTTTGGCATGTAGTTCAGAGATTGATTCACTAATAACCGTAACTTTTTCCGAGGTAAACACTTTAGTAAAAGATGCCAAAGCCTCTATATAAATAATATCGTTTAAATTAAATTGCAACAACTCACGACCCACTTTCAAAAAGATAAAATTGTTCTTTGGTGTGGTTAATTCTTTAAGGCTTTTATCTTTTGAATTTATCCCTTCAATTGCTCTACTTACTGATTTTAAAACTCTTTGAAATGAGGCAGGTTTTTGAATGTAATCAGTAACGCCGATTTCAAATGCTTCCATTGAGTAATGCACATGATTTGAAAGAAGAATCACTTGGGGGATTTTTTCTAAAGAATTTAAGAGCATGATACCCGTCATTTCAGGCATTTCGATATCTGAAAAAATGATGTCCACCAAGCTTTCATGAATCGTAGGAATCGCTTCTATCGGATTATTGAAAGTTTGAATCAACTTTAGATGGGGCAATTTAGATAAATGACTTTGTAAAATTTGTATATCAATTGGATTGTCATCAATGATTATATAATGATAAGCGTTATTCATTTTTTGGAGTATAGTAGCTTTTAATACAAATGGCTATATTTGTAATGTAAATATAGAAAATTATGGACGTTCTATTTGTATTATTTTTAGAAAAATATTGATAGTAACTTACAAATAGAGAAATTGATAAATGAAGAAATTTATTAATTAAGGAATTGACAACTAAATAAAACGATAAATAGAGTAAATACTTTAAAAGTTTTCTTTCTTAAAAGTATTCTTTCAATATTCATTTTGTCGTTATTCTCTGGTTTTGTTCACTATTTCATAGTTTCATTGAATAAATAAGGTCTTTGTAATTTAAACGAAATTACGGATGATTTTTCTGCCAAATTTGCATCTTAATATAGATTGCTAATGTTTAAATACCTAACTGCTTTTAAGAGATAAGATATTTTTCATTTCTAACTATATTTGGTGTGTTAGTGATGTGAAAAGAGTACAAGAATTTCTTGTGCTCTTTTTTGATGACTTTAGCACCTGTGAAAACGGTCTCAATAATAAATTTCTTAGACACAGATTTTAGCGTTGCATGGTAGCTAAAAACAAACAAAAAACGCCGCAAATATCATTGCAGCGTTTCCAAATCACTTAAACTCTATATTATGACAAATCCTTCTATTTACTCTTACGTTTCCCAAATTGATAAGCCGCTCCTACCCGAAGAGATAAGCCTCCAGTTGAGCTACTATTATTGAAAGGTAATTGATAACCCGTTTCTGCAGTGGCAATAATTCTTTTGAAAAGCACATAATTTAACCCAGTTCTGGCAAAGACAAATGCCTGTAGGTCACGGTTACTTCCATTGTTATTAAATACATTATCGTAACCATCTCGTCCATTTCTGCCAAAACGATTTCCTTTAAAACCATCACCGCCAATGCCTCCTCCTAAACCAAAGAAAGGCTGTAATCTTCTACTTTTAAAAGGCATCCAATTTACGCCCAATGAAGTTTGTCTTCTTGAAAAGGTTGTTCCTTCAAAACGATTACCTTGAATTTCACCCACTAATGACCAACGATTTGAAAATCCGTATTCAATTCGGAGTCCACTGGTGCCACCTACATTATCATTGGTATTATTTTCAAAGCTAATCAAACCACCACCCATTACGCCTATACGCAAAAATGCAGGTTTCAAAGGATTGAAAGAAACCCTCTTCTTTGTGGAATCTTTTTGTACTTTTCGTTCAAGTACCGATCCAAAAACTGTTTCTGAGTGTGTGGTTTGGGCAATTCCTGCCCATGAGCTTCCCAATAGGATTAGCCCTAATAATAATTTCGACTTCATTTGTATCGATGATTAGATATTTAAAAAACTGCGTAAATTTAATTTCCAAATCGATAGCTCAGGCCTACACGGCCACCTAAAACGGTTGGAACTGCTATTGTATTATTTGTGTTGCTTTCTTGCATTAAAGGTTTTTGATAATACACTTCACTATTGAAGGCTAAGTGCCTGGATAATTCAATATTAACGCCCGTATTCACCCCTATCAGGTGCGTAATTGTTTCTTGCGAACGTATCTCATTATCTTTTGTTTGGTCGTCAAAACGAAACCCAATATCAAACAAATTCGGTAATTGAATATTCCAACTTGCGCCAAAATAAGGCTTTATTTTTTCGCTAAATAATAAATTATAACGTCCTCCTATGCCAATTTTCGTAATCGAAAGTTTAGGGATTTCTGCTTTATTGGGTTGGTTGCCATTTTGTCGTGGATATTTAGGCATGGGAAAACGTTCCATACCATCTCTCCTGAAATCAAAAGACAGACTACTCTGTTGATAATCCAATACTACTCCCCAACGTTCCTGCCCTTTACTATTATTATATCCCAAAACGGTTCTAAATCCAATATCAGTGCCTCCACTATTTTCAAAATCATGTCCAATTGGTTTCTGAATACCACCCATCAATCCAATATTTACCGATTTCGGAATCAAAGAAAAATGGTTATCCTCTACCAAAGAATCTTCAGGAAATTCGATTACTTTATACTTTGATAAATCGTTATTGATTGCCATATTGTTAGCATTAAGAACGGGATTTTTACCTAATAATTTATTAATCCCAACATACTTTTCTCTTTCCGTAATACCTTGATTTTCAGTAAAGTTATCTCCATATTTTGCGTAATAAATATTGTTTGGATTATTAATTGAGTTTTGGTTTTTTGTTTGGATTTCTTTGATTGTTTGTCTAATAACAATTTGTCTATAGATGGTGTCATGGATGATAATTTTCTGTGGGCTAATTTCTGGGTCTGTTTTTTTATGTTCATAGACACTCACCAGCCGACTTTCCAAAGTTTGAACCTTTTGTCGAGTTTGGTTGAGTTGGTAATATAAAATTCCAGAAATTGTCATCAAGATTCCACCCAAAGCAGGCAAAGCCCACAACAGTCTGGTGAATTGTCTTTTAAGGTCGTGTCGGTCTAATTGTCCTTCTAAATTTCGCCAATCTTTATCAGCAAAATTTGGGAGATTAGAACCAAATAATTTGTCAAAATCGTTTTTCTCTTCCATTTTCTCAAAGAGGTATTAAATATTGTTTTTGCCTCTAAGACACCAAGTCTCAAAGTATATTTTAATTTATCTTCGTGCCTAAATTTACAATTCATTAATCAAAATCAATTCTTGTAATTTTTTCCTTGCCTTGTGTAAATTAGAAAGAGAAGTTCCAATTGAAACTCCTAACATTTCCGCAATCTCCTTATGTTCATAACCTTCAATTACATACAAATTAAAAACAGTTCTATATGAAGGTGAAAGTTGCTGAATCAAAAGGCCAATTTCTTCTACCGAAAATTTTCCGAATAAATCCAACTCAAAACCAACCTCTTGTGCTTCTACCAATTCAGAAGTTGGTACGTTTTGATGAGATTTTCTCAGATGGTTAATACAAGTATTAATCAAAATTCGCTTAAACCAACTGACGAAAGGATATTCAGGTTTGTATTGTTCAATATTCGTAAAAACTTTCATAAAGCCATCATTCAATAATTCTCGGGACTCCTCCAAATCTGCCACATACCGTAGGCACACAGATAACCCGAAGCGGTAAAAACCTTCATAAAGTTCTCGCTGTGCATTTCTGTCGTTCTTCCGACATTTTTTCAGAGTTTGTATAAGTTCTTCTGTACCCATCTATACAAGATTACGAGAATATGGTTCACCCTATTGCCTTACGATAAAATTATTCTTCAAAACTTTTAATTTTCTTAGTTGCCTTCACAATAAAATTTAGAATATTAATGTTAAATTTAACTTGAAAGCCTTTGACGGTCAGGTACTTAATTGTCTGAAACTAATAAAATTATCTGAATTGAATCCATTTTACTGCCGATACTTTAGATTTACTTCACGGATGAAATCTAAATAAACGATTCTCAATTCGTATAAAATTGTGCTACAAATTCAATGGATAATACTTTATAAATGATTCACATTTCAGGAAATTTATCAATTGATAAAAAACGCTCAAAAATTTGTTATTACAAAAATATATTTTAATATTTGTGCACGAAAGCATACAAAGTTACGGAAAGCCTTCGCTCGCATTTGAAATTTATACTTTTCTCGAAACTCCTTCCCTTTACCTTAATTGGTATCCCTGTCTGTGATTGTTTAAATTTTGCAGGCTTATTCTCAGACAACTTCTATTTTTTATTCATTTATTTTTTTTCAGATTTTAAACAAAGTCTGCTGGATCTGGATAGCTTTTGGCATAATTTTCGCTAATGTGCTTTGATTTATTTATCCAGTATTTTTATTATTTGTGTAAAAAATACATTATGAGTCAAGATTGAAACACGGCATTATTGTATTTTTTATCAATGTTTTAAGGAATTGTGATGAGTTATTATGATATTCTGACCAAAAGTGTGTCTTTTTGGCACAGTTTTGGAACATAACATATAGAATCGTAGTCTAAATTTCTCTTATTCTACTCATGTTTTTGTGTTTTACCCTCGTAATATGAGTAATTAACTACTTAAAAGCCAGTTTAGTACAATACAATAGGTTTAGAAAACTATTAAATAAGCAACAGATGAAAGGAACTTTTACGTTCACTGATGGTGCAAGCAACCAAACGAACCTTACTAATACATCTAATTCTGAAGCAAAAGGGAATAAATTTCTTTTTGCAAAAGATTTTTTCAAGAAAGTCAAGCAGCTATTTGTTCAAGAAGAAATAATTGAACCAATGATCAACACTGTTTTTATTGAGGAATCAATAAATGACGTTCAATCGCCTACTATGGCAAGTCAAAATGCAATAGTAGAAGCGGCTATTCCTGTTGTTAGTATTAAAAATGAGTCGCATTCTTCGCATATAAATTATCAATTAAACATACAGCAAATGAATCTTTTTACTTACCTGAAACGAGCGATTACTGGTAGTGAGCAGTCGCTTAATGGGCAGTTTTTGGAGCAATTCAAGACCTTTCTATCGGTAATAGTCGGTGCCGCCTCCGATAATAATGCCCCTCTTGGCTTTGCTAAGCGGGATTTTGGCATTTTATCGAATTTGGGTGGTTCCAAACTACTCAGTAATAAGATATTTAACCAACCCACCATGCGTTCGTGGGCGAGTGTGATGTTATTGACGTTGTTTACAGCGTTTGGAACTTTGGCACAAACATCTTTAACTACGGCTCTGCCTGATGTTTCGGTTAAAAAAACCATTAATACACAAAGTCCTACCATTGGGCAGGATGTAACTTATACCATCAAAGTAAGAAACGATGGTGCCACTAAAGCTACTGGTGTTGCACTTACTGATGTGATGCCCGATGGCGTTGCTTTTAAATCGGCCAGTGTAGGAGGTGTGGGTACGGTTACTAATTCTACCGTTTCTGGAATAACTACGGTTGTTTGGAATATTGGAGAAGTTCCTGCAACGGCTACTGATTTGACTTTGACAATCGTAGCCACCGTTGTGAAAAGAGGTTTGTTTTTCAATGTTGCTGAAATAACCAGTGAAACAGAAGTCGATTATGATTCTACGCCAAATAATCATAATATTAATGAAGACGACCAAGACGCTGTATGTTTTTCGGTTGCCGAATATTTTTATAAAGGAGATGAATTTAAAATTGGTTTACCGCTTGGTTATACTAATATCAACTGGACTATAAAAGCTGGAAGTGGTGCACCAGTTGCCATTACCTCAATTACACCAGGTGTTTCACTTAATAGTACGAAGGATACTTTAACTGTTTTTGATATTACTGCCTATACGGAATTTGCTTTTACGGCAACTAATAAAAGTTGTCCAGTTGGGGGGTGTTGTCCTGCCAAGTTTATTTATGGCCCAATTGGTTCGATTGGTGATTATGTTTTTACTGATGTTAATAAAGACGGAATTCAAAATGCAGGTGATACGCCATTAGCTGGTATTAAAGTACAATTATATAAATCGGATGGCGTAACATTTATAGAAGAAGTTACAACAGACATAAATGGCAAATATCTATTCGATTCACTTCAAACAGATAATTATAAGGTAAAATTTATACTTCCTTCGGGTTCAACATTCTCTCCGACAGGAGCAGGAACAAACACGGCATTAGATTCTGATGCTGGCATAAATGGTTTCTCAGCAATCATTCCAATTGATGTTGAAGGAACCGGAAAAGCAAAAGATAATTTAGATATTGATGCAGGAATTATCGGCAACTTAGGTTCAATCGGTGATTTCGTTTTCCGTGATGATAATCAGAATGGTATTCAAGATGCTGGCGAACCAGGGATTGCGGGCGTTAAAGTCAACCTATATAAAGGAGCAGTTTTCCAGACTTCGGTTACAACTGATGCAAATGGTATCTATACTTTTGGCGGTTTAACTTCGGGCGCTTATCAAGTTGAAGTTGTAGCACCGATTCAAAGTATATTTACGAAAGCAAATCAAGGAACGGATGACACTAAAGATAGTGATGTTGGGACAAATGGGAAAAGTCAACTTATTAATATTGACGTAACCAAATTGGCAACCGATACACTTCGTAATAATCCTAATATTGATGCGGGTATCATTCCATTGGGTTCAATTGGCGATTATGTTTTCAATGATAATAATGGCAATGGAATTCAAGATACTGGTGATACGAAGATAGTTGGTCTTAAAGTTACTTTAACTGATGTGAACGGAGTGATTATCACTTCAACAGTCACGGACGCTAATGGTATTTATGAATTTATTGTTCCATCGGGAATGTATTTTGTAATATTTGATAAACCAACGGGTTCAACTTTCTCTCCAACGGGAGCGGGAACA
>NZ_CBABQS010000081.1:0-20153 GCF_964672035.1 Arcicella sp. | reverse complement strand
GAACTAAAATTCGTTTCAAAAATTAAAACATGAGGATAGCATTACCGTGAGGACATAGGAATGACATGAGCAGAGAAAATTGAAAAATTTTCAAAGCAGACACGAAATACCCTGATGCTCAGGATAGCGGATACAGATGTTTAAATTGCGTTTGTAAGGAATTAAGTCAAGAAAGGTCTATGCGGCGGCGACCATTCATTATGCCCTAAATCATTGAGTATAAGATTGAATTATTGAAGCAAGGAAACTTCATGATGTGTCCAGAATAGTAATTCTCTCCTGTTTTTCAGAAAAAATATAGAAAACAAGAAATCCATTAAACTCACAAGGGCGGTGAATGAAATGGCAAAACCTACCTTAGTACTTCATTTGGCGGAAATACTGAAAATTGGCGAATTTTTAAGTCTTAACTACTTGGCTTTTTAAATTAGGGAATTGGCTCTGCGCTATCTTTATCTCTTAGGCGAAAAATAGGATAAATGATGAAACGCTAATCCGAGTTGGTCCCACAAATGAAATGGATTATTTCTAATAAACAAAACATTTTACAATTATTTTTTAATCTAATTCTCAATCTGCGTTGATATAAGAATTACATAAAAAATAGAGCCAAAATCATGCCAAATTTTATAATTAAGGGCATTTTTATTTTTTTATAATTTTTTTTTGGTGTCATTTTTGTACGTTTTTAAAGAGCTTAGAACCAAGGTTTTAGAACATAAAATCGAAGTTTTTAAATACTTTTTTGGACGAAAATTTTCAAAAAATAGCACTATTAATCAAAAAACTTTATAGACGAATGATAATAAGTTTTAAAAAATAAAATCCTTCGTTGTTTCACTGTCCCTTTCCCATGTAAAATGAAAACAAACCTTATTAATACTATTCTAATGCTTTCATTATTAGTGAATTCACACTGTAATTTTGCCCAAAAACCAAAATATTCCGCTGAGTTTGACGCAAATATTCCCAAAAACTATGTTCGACTAATTAATATATTTATCATGAAAACGGGTATTGCACCAGCGAATGCCGCCCGTATGCACGGATATATTGGACTAACACTCTATGAAGCTACCAGTGTAGGTTCTCTCCAATACCAATCATTAGCCAAACAGCTCAATGGATTTGACAATCCGCCCGTGGCTCCTAAAACGTTATTATGGGATGTGGTGGCTGACGAAGCGATGCACGCCGTAACTGACAGTCTATTTTCATATTTATACGCAAACATTAGTGGATATAACTATGTAAAAAATGCCTTGGATACCTTACAAACAAAGCATAAAAACTATTTCAAAACCCGTTATAAAAACCCTAAATCGATGGATGAATCAATAAAATTTGGGCGTTTAATGGCAAATTATATTTATCAATACTCTAAAACTGATGGTGGATATCGGGCAAGCATAGAAGAAACTGTGGCTCGTGATTATACGCACTACGACAGTCCAGTAGGTTCTTCTTGGGATGATACAAAAACCAAAGCAAGAATTTCAATTCAACCTAATTGGGGAAAAAACCGCACTTTCATTAAGGATATTTATGCCCAAACCAAGCCCGCAGACCCAATTTTATTCTCAAAAGAACAAAATTCAGATTTTTATAAACAGGCCATGGAGGTCTATGAAATCTCTCGAACTTTAACTTTTGAGCAACACTTAATCGCTGAATATTGGAGAGATGATGCCAGCGTCACGTATACACCTGCAGGACATACTATCCATATTTTGGTTAATGCACTTGAAAAAGAAAAAGCTTCGTTGGATAAATTCGCTTATGCCTACGCAAAAACGGGCATTGCGCTCAACGATGCTTTTGTTTGTTGCTGGGAAACAAAATATTTGACCAATTGTATTCGACCAATTACATATATCCAAGAAGTGATTGACAAACGCTTCAAACCGTCTTTTTTAACGCCTGCTTTTCCAGAATATACCTCTGGACATTCAACTCAGTGGGGAGCTTCGGCAGAAATTTTGAGTTCTATTTTCGGAAATGAATACGCTTTTACTGACCAAACGGACTATTTACGGGATAAATTAGTACCTCGACATTTCAAAAGTTTTAACGAGGCAGCCCAAGAGGCTTCAATGTCTCGGATGTATGGAGGTATCCATTTTCGTCAGGCTTGTGATATGGGTTTGGAACAGGGCAAAAGAATTGGGCGAAATGTGAATAAATTGAAATGGTTTAGGTAAATTCCTACTGAATCCTCCCGTTTCTAATAATCTCAAAACCAATATTTTACGTATGTTTTTCCATAAAACAAACCGCTTGAGAATCGAATAAAAACTTTTATTCCGTGCACGTGTCACAAATTTTAAAATCTCAAACGACCTGTAAAAGGGAAAAATACACGCAAATGCTGATTTTGTTGATTATGCTATTATCTTGCAGCTCAACAGAAAAAAATAATGCTATCCTTCCTGACACTATGAATAACGATAATTCTAAACGAACTTTCTTGGCACTCGGCGATTCTTATACCATCGGCGAAAGCGTGGATGAAAAAGACCGTTGGAGTATGCAACTGATTGATTTGCTAAAAACTGAATTCAATTTCACAAAACACGAAATAATTGCCCGAACCGGTTGGACAACTTCAGAATTGACCCAAGCCATCGAAGCAAAAAATCTTACTGACCAATTCGATATCGTATCTTTATTAGTTGGCGTAAATAATCAATATCGAGGACAAAGTCTGGAAAGTTATCGAACTGAATTTAAACAATTATTAAATATCAGTACAAAATTTTCCAAAAATGATGCGAAACCAGTAATGGTTTTATCCATTCCAGATTGGGGAAAAACGCCTTTTGCCAAAGGTCAGAATAAAGAAAAAATTGCTTCTGAAATTGATGGTTTCAACAATGTGGCGAAAGAAGAATGTAAAAAAGTGGGCATCGTTTTTATTGATATTACAGAAATTACTCGTAAAAATACCGATGCGTCCATGTTCGCTTCGGATGGATTACATTATGCTGGAAAAATGCACCGACTTTGGGCATATGAAGCTTTAGAAACAGCGAAGAAGATTTTGAAATAATGATGTATTTTGCTTAACTTGTAGAACGTAATAAAACACGGATTAAACGGATTTGACACAGATAATTATAATCCGTATCAAATCCATTTAATCCGTATTTGATTTAAAATCGTTAACTATGCAAGAAATCAATATTGACCAAGCCAGTCAAATTCGTCAGGGTGAAGAATTAAACCGTATCGTTCTGAATAACTATTTAAAATCACAAAACCCTGATTTTGAAGAAATTACAGAAATTACTCAGTTTTCGGGAGGATATTCCAATCTAACGTATTTGATAAAAACTGATTCAAAAGAATACGTTTTGCGTCGTCCACCATTTGGAGCAAATATAAAATCTGCCCACGATATGGGGCGTGAATTTAAGGTTTTGTCATTGTTGAAACCGCATTATCCTAAAGTGCCTCAGCCCGTTATTTTTTGTAAAGATGAATCAATTATGGGCTGTCATTTTTACATGATGGAACGAGTAAAAGGCGTGATTTTCAGAGGAAAAGATGCGATGAAACTCCAAATTCCAGCCCAGAAAATGCGGCAATTATCTGAAAATTTGATTGATAATTTGGCAGATTTACATTTATTAGACATTGAAAAAACAGGGTTAATCAATCTCGGAAAACCAGAAGGCTATGTGCTTAGACAAGTAGAAGGTTGGATTGGCAGATACGAGAAATCTCAGACCGATGAAATTCCTGCAATGGTGCAAACCGCTACTTGGTTAAGAGCAAATATGCCTCGTCTACAAGCGCCCGCCTTCCTACATAATGACTATAAATATGACAATGTATTGTTGAATCCCGATGATTTAACGGAAATTTTGGGTGTATTGGATTGGGAAATGTCTACCGTTGGCGACCCATTGATGGACTTGGGTGCCAGCCTTGCTTATTGGTGTGAATCGGGGGATGGAGATTTCCTCAAATCATTCAATATCACATGGTTAGAAGGAAATTTAACCCGAGATGAAGTAGTTGAACGATACGCTAATAAAACAAAAAGAGATGTTTCGGATATGCTGTTTTACTATGTTTTTGGGCTTTATAAAAACATCGTAATCATGCAACAAATCTACGCAAGATGGAAAGCAGGATTAACGAAAGACCCCCGTTTTAGCGGATTAATTTATGGGATTCATGAATTATCAAAAATGGCTATTCGGGCCATTGAGCGAGGAAAAATTTAGGTAAATTATTAGACCACGGATTGTACAGATATAACAGATTTACACGGATTTCTTTAATTAGTAGTTTCATAAATTTTTTGATTAAACATTTGGTAAATCTTTTAAAAAAATCTGTGTAAATCGGTCGAATCTGTACAATCCGTGGTCTAATATTCTATTTCCAAAATTCTGCATCTCGAATTAACATCAGCGCAATTCCCAATACGATTCCTGACAATATTAAATTCCAATCGTGCTTTTTAACCCTGAAAATATCTAACAATAACGAGCTGATTGTCAGTATAATAACCACAATTACCAACTGCCCCAACTCCAATCCAATATTAAAAGCAAGCAGCGGTTGCCAGATGCTTTCTTCCTTTCCTAAAAGACTTCTCAGGTAATTAGAAAAACCCATTCCATGAATTAATCCAAAAATCATTGCGATAGGATAGCGAAAAAAAGAAGGCGTTTCAATATCTGAAGAATATTCGGCTGATTTGTGGTAAAAGTTAATGAAACAAGTCAAAAAGATGGTTATCGGAATCAATAATTCAACCAATTTTGTACTGTAAGAAATCAAATTTAAAGTGGCCAAAGCCAGTGTAATCGAGTGACCAATCGTGAAAGCGGTTACTAAAAAAGCAACTTTTTTCCAGTCGTTCAAACGGTAAATGGCACAAAGGGCAATTACGAAAAGAATATGGTCGTAGCCTTGAATATCGGTAATATGTTGAAAACCGAGGGGTAAGAAAATTTCAAAATCGGACATTTTAGGTTCGTGGTTAATAAAGTTTATGGGTTCAAATTTCTATATTTGAACATCCTGAGCATTCATGTTTAGGAGAAAATATTAATCGTACAAAATATAATTATTCAAGGATAAGATTGTAATTTAGAGAAAATATAGATCGAAATGAAATTTCGTTTTACAAACTTATAAATCAATAAATATGAAACCCGATTATATCATCATAGGTGCAGGTTCGGCTGGTTGCGTACTGGCAAATCGTCTTTCTGAAAACCCAAAGAATAATATTCTTTTGATTGAAGCAGGCGGAAAAGACAAAAATATGAATATACATATTCCTGCAGCATATTCCAAATTAAATTATGACAAAACCTTGAATTGGGATTTTTTCACCGAACCGCAAAAGCACGTGTTGAACCGTAAAATGTATCAACCTCGTGGCAAAACTTTGGGCGGAAGTAGTTCGATAAATTGCATGGCATACATTCGTGGAAATCGGGAGGATTATAACGATTGGGAACGTTGGGGGAATAAAGGTTGGGGCTACGAATCAATGTTACCCTATTTCAAAAAATCAGAGCATAATGAGCAATTTGAAGATGCTTTTCATAGTCGAGGTGGATTATTGAATGTCACCATCAATCGTAATATTACGCCCTTAGCGGAGGCGTTCGTAAAAGGAAATATTGAATGTGGAATACCTGAAAATCAAGACTTTAACGGGAAAAACCAAGATGGTGCGGGTAAATTTCAGTTCACCATTAAGGATGCCAAAAGACATTCAACGGCTTCGGCTTTTTTGATACCAGCCTTATCTCGCCCTAATTTAAAAGTCTTGACCAATTCATTAACCAAACAATTATTAATTGAAAATGACCGAGTAATTGGCGTTGAATTTATCAAAAATTCCTCGGGACATACCGAGAAAGTTTATGCTGAAAAAGAAGTAATTATCTCGGCGGGAGCATTCCAAAGTCCACAGATTTTAATGCTTTCAGGCATTGGTGATGCCGATTATTTAAAAGATTTTGGGATAACATCAAAATTGCACTTAAAAGGGGTTGGACAAAATCTGTCTGACCATCTTTTTGTTAATATGAATGTATTTTGTAACCAACGCTTGACCTACAATAATGCCGAGCGTTTTCCTTGGGTTTTGGGAAATGCTTTTAAATATTTTGTTCAAAAACAAGGTCCATTAACTTCAAGCCCGTTAGAAGCCTGTTCATTTTTCAAAACCCTTCCCGACCTCGATCGTCCAGATATGCAATTTCATTTTGCCCCAGTGATGGGCGAGGATATTCACGATTTGGCAAGTTTGCCTAAAACCGAAGGATTTACGATTTTGCCAACGATTATTACCCCCAAAAGTCGTGGGTATGTAGGGTTGCATTCCAACATAGCCACCGATGCACCATTGATTGACCCACAATATTTTTCGGATGCCAACGGAGAAGATTTAGCCACCATGTTACGGGGCGTAAAAAAAGCAAAAGAGGTACTTTTATCCGAGGCTTTTGCGCCTTTCAGAATAGAAAATGAATTGAATTTTCCAAGAAATGCCAATACCGATGAAGAACTAATTCAGCATATTTTAAAAAACTGCGAAACCGTTTATCACCCCTGCGGAACGTGCAAAATGGGCGTAGATGATATGGCCGTAGTATCGCCTGAATCCTTGAAAGTCAGAGGTTTAAAGGGTTTGAGAGTGGTAGACGCTTCGATAATCCCCATGGTCATTTCTGGGAATACCAATGCTCCAACGATTGCGGTAGCAGAAAGGGCGGCGGATTTGATATTGCATGGATAGAATCAAAAAGCCCTCTGGGATATCCCAGAGGGCTTTTTGATTCTAATTCGTTTTAATAATTTTCCTAATTAAAGATCTCTCTCCTACTTGAACTCGAAGAAAATAAATGCCTTCTGGTAAAGATTTTAGCGAAATATCACTTTCATGTTTGCTGCTTTTGTTTGCTTGTAATCCTGTTTGCAAAACACTACCAAGTGTGTTATTTAAAGTCCATCCCATTGTATCTGGCTTATACAAAACTAACTGAATACTTATATCTTCTTTACTTGGGATAGGAAAAATATTGAGATTTATTCCCTCCTCCAATTCACTCGACAGAACCAATACTTTAATATTGGCAGTTCCCGAAATAGTACCCGTTCCACAAACATTTTTTACTTCTGTTAACGTATAATTGGTTGAAAATTGCGGTCTAAGTGATACTGAAAAAGGCGATTTAGTGGTAGTATATTCCTTTCCATCCGACAGTTTGAAAGTCCATGGAGCGTGAGATGTAAAAACAATTGATGCTTTTACGGTATCTGCATAGTTGATTTCTTTGTCTCCCGTGAGTATTGCCGTTGGCAAAATATTGGCTAAAACCTTTGCTCTGACCTTTGGCGTATAGTTCCAACAAGACTCTTTTCTATTTAATGAGCGATAGATTCCTGCCTCTTTTACTTCCAAAGTTGCTTTACTCGCATCTTTAATAAAACTGCCATCACGTTCCCAGAGGTAAGTTAAATTGGCATCTTCTGTCGTTTTTAAATTAATAGCATTGGTTTGGCAAAATAAAACTGAGTCTGCGTAGTTGATCGTGTTTGGCACACTACCTATCTTAACATTAACATTTTGAGATATTCCTTGACATTTATTTTGTTGCATTTTCAAGGTATAAACACCTGCTTCTTTTGTTGATAAAGGAACGCCATTGTAATTATAGATAGTAAAGTTCCCATTTCCTTGTGGATAGTCTTTCCCATCTTTTTGCCATTGGTAAGTTATTTTTGTGGTATCCTCTTTGGTAAAGCCTTGTGGATAGTTTCCTGTGAGTGAAATAGACGTACCCTCACATATTATGCGAGAAGTGGTATCAATTACTACCCCTAATTTATTCAGTTCAACTTTGTAGGGTGTTGAAAGAGCAACACATCCGCCTTTATACGTTGTTTCTAAAACATAAGTTCCTGTTTGTTTAACCATTAAATTACTTGTATTTTGTTCAATGCCTTTTTTGAAGACGGCACCATCTTTTTTCCAAACATAACTAATAGGACGTTGACCATTTGAATAATTATATCCGTACAATGAGACTGAATCTACGCATGAAAAAACGGGTTGAACAATTCTTGTGCTGGTATAAATTGGAGAACCAACAGTAGCTTTTAACTCGCCGTATTTATTTTTTAATTTCGTACTATCTTTTAAAGTCAATTCTTCGATAACATGATATGTCCCAGCTCCTCTAAAATATAGGTAGAAATTATATTCATTTGCATAGTATCTCAAAGATGGATATAGGTTTATGCCTTCTTTATAAGCAGGAAGTGGTTTGCCATCACGATAAGCGGTAATGGTACGTTTCACGACTGTTCCCGTTGAATATTGAGTGGGATATCCGTATAAGAATTGAACCGTATTTGTATCACACAATTGAATTGTATTTGATGAGTAATCGTAGTTACCATTATAATACAAACCTGATGAATTTTCCTTACTGATTGGTACAGTCTTAAAATCAACGATATTAGAAACGGCATCACAATCACCTTTTGAAACCTTGTAGAAATATTTCCCTGGCTCTTTGATAAATACCTGTGAACTTCTACCTTCTGCAAACAATTGGTTGTCTTTAAATATTTGATATTTGTATGTTGATTCTCCTAACCATTCTGCTGAAATATACCCAATATTGTTATTTGCACTATCAACTCTTGCGTAGGCATAGACCTGAAAATTTAGTTTTTTATTCGTATTTTGTATAACAGTAATGGTGTCAGAAACTGCCTTACAACTTTCTTTAGAAACTTCAACGGTATATTTCCCAGCCGTTGTTGCTTGAATAGAAGAGTATGTTTCTGTCTGTAGGATTCCATCTCTTCGCCATGTATATTTTCTATTAGAACCATAATTAGTGTATAAATACACTGATTCGCTAAAACAATTCAGCTCATTGGGTTTATTGCCGTATAATAAAGGTTTATCCAATTTTCCGATGGTTATATCTTTATTAACAGAGACATTACAGCCATAGCTATCAATATACTTTATCATGTAATTACCCGTTTTAGTGGCACTTACCAAATTACTTGTTTCTTTTTTTAAAGAATCTCCATTAAAAAACCATTGTACTTTTGTGTATGAAATATTACCACTTAATGTTAAAGGAAGCACACTACATTCAGAATTTCTATTATTATCTACCGCATCGATTATAGTGTTACCACTGGTGGAATATGCATATACATATTGGCTAAAAGGAGTTTGTATGCCATCTTCTGATTCTACTTTTATTGTGTATCCTACTCCACTTTTTAAGCCATTAATCTTAATAGGACTTTGTTTGGCAGTACCGATAATCACTTTTTTAATTTTAACGCCATCGGTGCTAACATAAAATTCTTCATAAAAAGCGCTAAAATTCGTTGCTTCTTTAAAAGTCCCAGTAGTTTTAAATCCGATTTCACTCTCTTGGTCTGGGCAGACTCCTTTTGAATTTCGGTTGGTTAATGAAATACTTTTACAATTAGCGGTGGCATCCACTACTAATTCTGTCGTTGTTTTTACTGAACATCCACCTTGGCTTGCGGTAATCGTTACAGTATAAATTCCTGCATTTTGAGCAGATAGATTTGCCAAATAGGAGCCTCCATAGTAAGTATTTTTTTCAGGGCCAGGGGATGTAAAATAATAACTACCCACGGTTTCAGTAGAATCTGTGAGAGGCTTCGAAACCAATTGATTAAATAAAAACGCTGAACCAGTACAGGCTGTAATGGTCTTAGGAAGCGTAAAAGCTGGATAATCATTGACTGTTACTTGCGTTTGGGCGACAAAAGTACAGCCTGATTTGTCGGTTGCCGATAATTTATAAAAACCTTGAACGCTTCTATTCGATTTTGCCACAATTGGATTTTGGACATTACTCTTGAAATTATTGGGCCCTGTCCAGTTATAAAAAGGCAAAACGTTACTATTTGATTTTAATTGCAACGAATCTCCATTACAAATAGCAATTATTTCAGGCAAATAAACGCCAACATTAACTTCATTAGAACTGGCAAAACAACCATTTCGGTAGGTTTCTACAACATATTTACCTCCTTGCGACACGATTAAAGTTGTATCTTTTGCTGATAATGCCACTCCGTTTTGAAACCAATTATATTTTACGCCTAACGAGGCATTCACGTTAAGTTTAACTGAATTTTCTTTTATACAAGTTTGCGTTAAAGTAACTTTGGGTAGTTCATCTTCTACCACTTCTACGGTATCAGAGTAATTTATGCATTGATTATTGTTATACTCATACCAGTATTTTCCCGCTTGCGATACAAAAGTTCTGTACGTATTATTACCTGCATCGTGAATTTTACCATCTTTTTTCCAAACTCCTTGCGTATAATACGTATTAATTTGAATTAAACGTGCTTCTTTTAAGTTTTTACAAATTGTAATTTTCTTTGTTAAAGGTGACGTTACTTTAAAAAATTGACGAGAGGGCGAAGGAGGAACAACTACATTTATTTTATCAGATTCACCTTTACAACCTGTTACAGTATTTTCGTACTTCCCTTGATAAACAGCAGTTGAATTGGGGAATAGTGAATTGTTTGATGAAAACAAAACATCATTTTTATACCATTTTATAAAACTGTAATTGGTAAGCGTTGTATTCAAATTATAATAAAAATTAGTTGGATTAGTACAAGTTACATATTCATACTTTGCCGTGAATACATCAGTAGTTTTGCCATATTCCAGTTTTAATGTATCTGAGGATGTGCATTCACCCTGTTTTGTTTCTAAAACATACGTTGCTGATTGGGGGGAAACGGAATAATAGTTATTCGTAGATGAAGTCTGTTGCCACAAGGTTCCATTTCTATAAACCTTTTTCTCTCCATCGCCCGCAACATTGATTTGTACAGAATTGGTGTTTTCAGCACATAGCTTCAATATCCTTTGTTTTTCGGTCAGTTCTCCTCCTGCATAAAAGTTAAAGATAGGTTTAAGTTTATCAACGGCTTTGACTACAACGGTATTTGAAATTGATTCGCATTGTCCTGTTTTTACTTTAACTTGATAATTTCCTTCTTCAGTAGCTACCAAATTACCAGAGGAAGAAGTGCTTCGAGGAATAGCAACACCATCTTTATACCATTGAACTATTTGTTGTCCATCGGAAATAAAAGTACTTTCATTATAAAAATACAGATTTGTGGAACCACCTTTTTTACAAATATATTTTTCTTCACGAGGCTTGCCTGCTACATAATCTAAATTTATCAAAATACTTCCATTCGTAAATACGGGCTTAATTCTATTGGTTGTGTATGTACAAGTCCCTTTGTAAATCTGAACGTAGTAAGTTCCTAATTCCTTGGTTGAATATTCTAAAGAAGTGGCATTAGGAATAATTTTATCGTCTTTAAACCATTGTAAGGCAATATTTTTTCCCCAGTAGGTTGTATCAGTACTAAATGTTATGCTCGTTCCTTCACAAACATTTACAGGATAAGTTCCCCCCGTTCCACTCCAACTTGAACCACTACCAGACTTTACCCCTGCGTAAATAAGGGGAGAATAAGGGCAATCAGGAATTGAGAAAATCATATTCGTTTGTGAATTTTGAACACAGCCAAACTCATCTTTTGCAGAAAGCGAATATAAACCTTGATTAACCTTGCCAAAACCATCAATGTAATTGACTCTTTCGGTGCTATTAAACCCATTTGGCCCTTTCCAAGAATACGTGAATATGTCATAGTCAGTGGAGCCATAAAGTACAAGTCTCGCTCCAGAAGTATAGCCATAAGCATATACTGAACTTGTTATTTTCCCTACTTTAACGCCAACAGTTAAAGTAGTTTTCCCATCCACTACACAAGTGTAAGTTCCTGCATTCGAGGCAGTTGCTTTGTTAATCATTGGATTTTGTTGATTGGAATTAAAACCGTTTGGACCACTCCAAAAGTAAGTACTCCCACCCGTGGCTTTGAGTTCTAAGGTGGGAATATTATCCGTACATAACGGCGAGTTGGAAGAAATACTTTGAGCGATTGCCAATTGATACAAAAGTGTAGAAAGTACACTGAATAATAGACGTTTTATCATAGCAGGAGTTATCTTAAATTAAATAAAAACACTTTTAATACAAAGAAAACATAAAGATATGAACTCTACAAACCCATTTATTAAACGGTAAATGACGGTTTATGTAAAATTTCAATCACTATTATTTAGAAGTATAGAATCTTGGAATGATTGTATAAGAAGTAACAATTTCCAAAATAATTCTATAATTATCTCTTTTTGCAACGCTCACGAATTATTCCACAAAATTTATCGTTAAATTTGAAACGTTGTCTCTAATCGACATACCGACCATTATGAAATTACCAAAACCATTCTTAGAAAATCTTTGCCAAAAGCACTCAAAACCAAATACTTTCCCCTCTACTTCGGTTGTCAAGGAATTATTTACGGATATTGTGTTCACTTTATTTCCAGAACAAACGCAAAGACATTTTGGCTGTATGGACGAAATTCAAGAGGCTTTCGACCAAATAGAATTGCGTTTGACTCGCATTTTGCGTTCGATGCAACAACATCTTGAACGTGATGCAAAAGGTATTTCCAGTGATTATATTCAGCAAATTCCTCACATTTATAACATCTTACTGACTGATGTTCAAGCAATTATGGCAGGCGACCCAGCGGCTCAAAGTGAGTATGAAGTCATCAGAGCGTACCCTGGATTTTATGCCATTACTTTGTATCGTTTGGCACACGCCTTGTTGAAATTAGACGTGCCGATTGTACCAAGAATTTTGACGGAATACGCCCATTCTAAAACGGGAATTGATATTCATCCTGGAGCAGAAATTGACGAATATTTTATGATTGACCACGGCACGGGTGTAGTTATTGGAGAAACAACGTATATCGGAAAAAACGTAAAAATATATCAAGGTGTAACGTTGGGAGCTTTGTCAGTCAGCAAAACAATGGCTTCGATGAAACGCCATCCAACCATTGAGGACAATGTGGTTATATATTCAGGAGCAACAATTCTTGGGGGTGAAACTGTGGTTGGAGCAAATTCTGTCATCGGAGGTAACGTTTGGCTAACTCGCAGTGTACCCGAAAATACCAAAATTTATCACCAAGAACAGGTTAAGATTTTACAGTAAAGTATGAAATGATTGCATACGGATTTAATTGATTAGCTCCGTGTTCCATAAAGCATCCAAAATGACAATATTAGATTTAGTAGGCAATACGCCTATCGTTGAATTAAACAGAATTAATCCGAATCCTAACGTTAAGATTTACGGAAAATTAGAAGGACATAATCCCGGTGGATCCGTTAAAGACCGAGCCGCTTTGAGTATGATAAAAGGTGCCGTTGACCGTGGAGAAATCGAATCAGACATGAAACTGATTGAGGCAACTTCGGGCAACACAGGCATCGCTTTAGCCATGATTGCACGGTTGTATAACCTTGAAATTGAATTAGTTATGCCCGAAAACTCTACCCGTGAGCGTGTGCTAACGATGGAAGCTTTTGGGGCAAAAGTGATTCTTACCGCCGCCGAAGAAGGTATTGAAGGTTCAAGAGATTATGCCGAAGCACAAATAAAAAAAGGTGGTTATTTCATGCTCGACCAATTCGGAAATCCTGACAATTATTTAGCTCATTATCGCACCACGGGTCCCGAAATCTGGAAAGATACCAATGGAGAAATTACGCATTTTGTCAGTTCGATGGGAACTACGGGTACCATTATGGGAACTTCAATGTATTTGAAAGAGCAAAATCCTAATATTCAAATTGTGGGTTGCCAGCCAACAGAAGGCTCAAAAATCCCCGGCATTAGACGTTGGTCGAAGGAGTATTTACCCATGATTTTTGATGCTGCGAAAGTCGATAGGATTATGGATGTTTCAGAGGCTGAATCCCGAATTATGGCAAACCGTTTAGCAAAAGAAGAAGCAGTTTTTGGTGGAATGAGTAGCGGAGGGTCAGCAGCAGCAGCAGTTAGGTTAGCCCAAGAATTAGAATCAGGTGTGATAGTTTGTATTATTTGCGATAGAGGAGATAGATATTTATCAAGTGATTTATTCGGGTGATGAATTGTGTACAACGATTCTGGAGAATCATCATAGGTTATCCGCCCGACATAAAAAGCCTTTCAAATTTAATTTGGAAGGCTTTTTTGTTATTTTCGATCATAAATCTCTCCCAATTCAAACTCAAAATCTATGGCATTTAAACGTACTTTGTTGCTGGGTTCTCGCTCTTTTATTAATGTCCAATGCTCTTCATTTTCACGTCTATAAATTTCAATTTCGGGGGTATCGGTTGAAATCAACACATACTCTTGAAGTGATGGAATCGTTTTGCAAGCAATGAATTTATCTGTTTTGTCATACACGGCTGTACTGGGTGATAAAACTTCTATAATCATCACAGGATTCATCAAATTATCCATTTTTTCATCCTCTCTAAAAATAGGTTTTCCATTACTTACCACAATATCTGGATACATAAAACTCTGATTAATAGCATTGTAAGTTCTCATGTCATTCTGGAAAACAATTTTACTTGATTTTCTTAAATGAAACCAAATCATTGCTGACAAGTTCATTGCCAGTAAATTATGCTCAAAAGATGCTCCTGCCATAGGGATAATACTCTGAAAAAGAAATTCATTCTTGGTGAGACTCTCTCTTTCAAAGGCTAAATAATTTTCAATTTCTACTGTATGGTCTATCTTAATCATAGTTTGAAACCGTTATGTTTCATTGATAATACGAATATACAAATTCTTGATTTAACCGCAAAAAAAGCCATACTTATAGGCATGGCTTTTTTTTAGTTTGAACAATATGATATTAAAACATCAGACCATATACTTTTGTTTTATGCTTGAAAAATTATTAAACAATTTTTCAAAATATATTTAAAAAATTCTAAACTGCTCTGCTATTCGTCTTTGTCACTAAATTTTCGGAAATTTGTATTAGTTATCGAAATGGTAAATCTGCCAACTGATAATTATTAACTGACAACAAAAATATGCGTCTTCATCGTCCCTTAGTGTCTGCAACCGTCAAGGCATTGCAAGAAATCTTTAGTCCAGAAAATCCTCGTCAGGCCGACCGTGTGATTGAAGAAATCCTTAAATCGAATAAACAATGGGGCAGTCGTGATAGAAATTTCATTGCAGAAACCGCTTACGAAATTGTAAGAAACTGGCGTTTAGCACTTTACATAACAGATTTATCGGAGAACAATTTAACAGAAACCAATTATTTCCAAATCATCGGTGCTTGGTTAATCGTTAAAAATGAATCTGAAACCGAGGAATTATTACCAAAATGGGAAGAGTTTGAAAAATTAGATTCGACAAAAATATTAACTCATTTTCAAGAAGCACAACAAATACGCAAAATCCGTGAATCCGTGCCAGATTGGCTTGATGCTTTGGGTGAATCAGAATTAGGAGCCGACAAATGGTCGGAAGAAATTAAGGCTTTGAATCAACAAGCTCCAGTAGTTTTACGTGCTAATACCTTGAAAACTACGCAAAAAGCATTGCAAGATTTATTGAACGAAATCAATATTGAAACGTCTGTTTTGGCTGAATTGCCCGATGCTTTAATCTTGCAAAAACGAAGTAATATTTCCAAAACTGAATTGTACAAAAATGGTTTTTTTGAAGTACAAGACGCTGCTTCTCAATTAGTTGCCCCTTTCTTGGATGTAAAATTAGGCATGCGAGTAATTGATGCTTGTGCGGGTGCGGGTGGAAAATCTTTGCACCTTGCGGCTTTGATGCAAAACAAAGGGCGAGTAGTGGCAATGGACGTGGAAGAACGCAAACTTACCGAACTTTTGAAGCGAGTAAAACGCAATGGCGTTGATAATATCGAAACCAAATTGATTGATGCCAAAACCTTATTGAGCCTCGAAGCCAGTGCCGATAGATTATTATTGGATGTACCCTGTTCAGGTTTGGGTGTAATTCGTAGAAATCCTGATGCAAAATGGAAACTTACCCCCGCTTTTATTGATAATTTACGAAGAATTCAGTGGAAAATTTTATCGGAATATTCGACTATGTTGAAGAAAGGCGGCAAAATGGTTTTTGCTACTTGTAGTTTGTTACCTTCGGAAAGTGAAGCACACATTCAACGATTGTTAATCGAACAACCAGATTCGTGGGAGCTTTTATCAGAACGAAGAACATCGCCCGCAACCGATGGATACGATGGTTTTTATATGGCTTGTTTGTTGAAGAAATAGAGATTCGATTTTAAATAATTAGGGATTGGGTAATGAGGTGAAAAGTTTTTCTGGAAACCAATTTACCTCATTATCCAATCCCTAAAAGCTAAACCAGTTTTGCAACTGCAGCTTTAATGCGCTCGCAAGCTTCTATTAATTGCTCATCAGCAGCAGCCGTTGAAATACGGATACAATTTGGCGCTCCAAAACTTGAACCTGCCACCGTTGCTACAAAAGAACCTTCTAAAAGCCACATTGAGAAATCATCAGAATCTTTAATCAACGTTGTTCCGTCCGATTTACCAAAATAATAACTAATATCTGGAAACGCATAAAACGCTCCATCGGGCATATTTACCTTAAACCCTGGAATTTCACGCAATAATCCAACCACCAATTTACGACGACGGTCATAAGCAACTTTCATTTTATGAGCCTCATCCAAAGGTCCATTAAATGCCACAACAGCCGCTTTTTGGGCAATTGAATTTGTTCCAGACGTTACTTGTCCTTGTAATTTTTCTACGCCTTCAGCAATCCATTTGGCAGCAGCCATAAATCCAATTCTCCAACCCGTCATAGCGTGTCCTTTTGCCACACCATTTACCGTAATTACTTGGTTTTTGATTTCAGGAATTGAACCAATTGAGAAATGCCCTTCTTCTGTAAAATTAATATATTCATAAATCTCATCTGCCATGATGAAGATATTTGGATTTTTGGCAACCACTGCACCAATTGCTCTCAATTCAGCTTCTGTATAAACTGAACCTGTTGGATTATTGGGCGAAGCAAACATGATTAATTTCGTTTTTGGCGTAATTGCTGCTTCAAATTGTGCTGGCGTAACTTTGAAGTTGTTATCAAAAGCACCATCCACAATAACGGTTGTACCTTCTGCCAATTTCACCATTTCAGAATACGAAACCCAATAAGGCGCAAAAATGATAACTTCTTCACCTGGATTTACCAAAGTTGCAATCACATTCGCAAGCGTATGTTTCGCCCCCGTTGAAACCACAATATTTTCGGGATTCCATTCTAAATTATTATCACGTTTAAGTTTATCGGCAATCGCTTTACGAAGGTCAGGATATCCAGCAACGGGCGAATACCCGTGAAAACCATCATCAATGGCTTTTTTTGCGGCATCACAAATGTGCTTTGGGGTTTTGAAATCGGGTTCACCTACAGATAGGCTAATAACTTTGTGTCCCAGAGCGGCAAGTTCACGGGCTTTTTTGGTCATCCCGAGGGTTGCAGACTCTTCCAGTGCATTAATGCGGTCGGCGAGCGATACTGTTAAACTCATTTTTTTACAATTTTGATATAATACTGATTTTAAAAATTGTGCAAAGTTAGGGCTGTATGGTGGGAACGGAAAGAAAAAAAGGTGATTTGTTTAGATTTTAGTTATTCATTAGTGGTTATTTGTTATTAGTTTTGGGTGAAATTATTCGGTTTGTCCAATAAATAATAACAAATAATTGCCCCGAATCTCATGCAAATACTTCTAATCCTCATCTTTGTAGTCGGTTACTTAGGCATTGCTCTCGAACACCCCATAAAAATCAATAAAACTGCCACGGCATTGTTGTCAGGTGTATTATGTTGGACAATTTATATTGTTTCTACAAACGACCCCAATACCGTTTTGGGTGAATTATCTCATCATTTAGCCAGTGTTTCCGAAATTCTTTTCTTTCTTTTAGGAGCTATGACCATCGTAGAATTAATTGATGCACACGATGGTTTTAGATTAATTACGGATAGAATTATCAGCAAAAATAAAGTTAAACTACTGTGGCTAATTGCCATGATTACGTTCTTTTTATCGTCCATTTTAGATAATCTTACCACCGCAATTGTCATGGTTTCGGTTTTACGAAAATTAATCAAAGAACCCGAATCTCGAAAACTATTTGCAGGAGTTGTTATCATTGCTGCCAATGCGGGTGGAGCGTGGTCGCCGATTGGTGATGTTACTACCACAATGCTCTGGATTGGTGGACAAATTACGCCCGTCAATATTATGAAATCACTTTTAATTCCAAGTTTGATTTCATTAATAATTCCACTTATCTACTTAACTTTCAAGTTAAAAGGCTCAGTAAAACGTGAGGTAACTGATGAAGATTCAAAGAAAGATGTACACGGTTTAGTTATCAAAACGCAAAATGCTGTGATCATGCTTTTGGTGGGAATTGGAACGTTAATATTCGTCCCAATTTTCAAAACCATGACGCATTTGCCCCCGTATATGGGCATACTTTTGGGCTTAGGAGTTGTTTGGATTACTTCCGAAATTCTGCACGCAAACAAGGACGACGAAGAGCGACATCCATTCACCGTGGCCCATGCGTTAAGTAAAATTGATACTTCAAGTATTCTTTTTTTCTTAGGAATATTAATAGCAATTGGCGCTTTAGAATCAACACATTTACTTTCAGGTTTGGCACAATGGATGGACAAAACCGTTGGAAATCAGAACATTATCGTCGTTTTAATTGGTTTGGCTTCGGCCGTAATTGATAATGTACCCTTAGTGGCTGCTTCAATGGGAATGTATGATTTGAATACCTTTCCCGCAGATACAAAGATATGGGCATTTATGGCATATTGTGCGGGTACGGGCGGAAGTATTTTGATTATTGGCTCAGCGGCAGGTATTGCAGTAATGGGTATGGAAAAGATTGATTTTTTGTGGTATCTCCGTAAAATTAGTTTCACGGCATTAATTGGCTATTTTGCGGGAGTAATTGCTTACTTAATAATTTTTAGTTTATTGCATTGATTCACAAAAAGCCCTTTCCTGAATCAGAAAAGAGCTTTTTGTATTATTTATATCTAACTTTATTCACAAAACATCGTCATTTTTAACGGTAAATTTGAATTGTTTTTCACCAGTTGATGAGCGTAATTTCACTAAATAACTCCCTCCATTTAATGAATAGGCGGGTTTTAAAATCACATCATTTGTCTCTGAAACTTCAAATTCACATGGCACACCCAAACCTGTTTCCGTACTAACTAAAGCAGTTAAATTTTTACTATCTTCAACAGTCACTCTCACAAAACTCATGTCCCCATTTCTAACAATTGAGATAGGACTAACTGGTTTCAGCATCAATGAACTGTAAGTATATGATAATCCATTCAATTCATACTCCACTATTCTGTAGTATGAAGTATTTCGAAGAAATTTTGAATCCGTAAAAGCAAATTGTAATTGTTGTCCTTGCTCAACGGCATCCTGTTTCACGACAATTTCTCGAATATCGAAAAAAGTCTCATTATCTCTACTTCTTTGAACAATAAATCGGGCAGATTGATGGTCGGATTGGTTGACCCATCTTATTAATGCTCTATTGTCAGAATTAATAGATGCTTCAAATAAAATTTCTTTATTCGAGTTAATCTTGGAAGTTTGACCGACAGTAAAATTCAATGTAAATAAAGAAAGAACTGCCGCCACAGTTAGAATAAGGTGATTTTTCATACTATTTTTTTGAGGAGGATTTTATATAATTCTGTACAGTAAATAATTTTTCTTAAATCTTATTTACTTGACTGGCGGACAAATAGAGATTTAAAAATTTTAATAAATATATAATTTTTTTACGAAATCTTACCACTTTTTTTATTAAACGGTAAAATTAGCGATTAAAAAAGAACTAAAAAGAAATTAAGCACTATTAAGATTATTTTTTTCTAACCGCAGAAAAAATTTCAGTAATAGGTTTTATTTAATTTTAGGCTTCAAGGGGTTTTACGTATTTCCCAATAATAATTCCCAAAATCATGAAAAATATAGACATATATCCAACCCAATTGTAATGCAATAAAGTACCATCAGAGGCTTTTTCTACAATTAAACCGCCCACA
>NZ_CBABQS010000080.1:0-20349 GCF_964672035.1 Arcicella sp. | reverse complement strand
TGATAAGGCAATGACATTGACGTGTAACGAATCTTTACTGGGAACAATTCAACTAAGAATGCAGCAATCGGGCCATAAGCCATTGTTACAAAAACCAACTGAATAAAAATCATCCAAATCAACGTCCAAGTGTCAGAATCATTGATTTTTATGGTTTTAGTAATATCTGGTTTTGGTTGATCAGCTTCGGCTTTCCCCGCCACGATAGTTACTTTTTTCACTTCTTTGTAAGTCGCTCCGTCCACGTAAGATTTGTTCGTAGTCGTGGTAATCAATGAATCTGTCGTTGAACTTGGTGCTAATTCTCTTTTGGTTTCAACTTTCGTTTCGGCAACAATTTCAACTTTATTTTTCAGGTTTCCTGTTTGGTACATTTTTTCATAAATTGGACGGTAACATATCACTGCCAATAACATACCTGCCAACATAATTGGCTTACGACCTATTTTATCCGATAACCATCCAAACAATACAAAGAATGGTGTACCCATCATCAAGGCAATGATTAACAACTTATTAGCTTGATCAAAATCAATGTTCATGATTTTCAAAAGGAACGTTTGGGCGTAAAATTGTCCCGTGTACCAAACCACACCTTGTCCCATTGTTGCGCCAAATAAAGCCAGTAAAACCATTTTAAAATTCTCTTTTTTACCGAAAGATTCTTTCAAAGGGTTGGTTGAAGTTTTCCCTTCGGCTTTAGCTTTGGCAAACAAGGGCGACTCCGACATATTTTTCCGAATCAATACTGAGATATAAACCATCACGATGGATACTAAAAATGGAATTCTCCATCCCCAATCTTCCCAAGTAGCTTTTTCCATTGAATTCTTCGTAATCAAAATTACCGCCAACGAGATAAATAAACCTGCTGTTGCTGTAATCTGAATCCAAGAAGTCCAAAATCCACGTTGTCCTGCGGGCGAGTGTTCGGCCACGTAAGTAGCGGCACCACCGTATTCTCCTCCGAGTGCAAGTCCTTGTAAAAGTCTGAGAACCAACACGATAAGTGGCGCAAAGAATCCAATTGTTTCATATTTTGGCACTAAACCGATGGCAAAAGTTGCTCCTCCCATCAATACCAGCGTAACCATGAAAGTATATTTACGACCAATTAAATCTCCTAAACGACCAAAGAACAAAGCTCCGAAAGGACGAACGACAAAACCTGCCGCAAAAGTGGCTAATGTTGAAAGAAAAGCCGCCGTAGGATTATCTTTCGGAAAAAATTGCGTGGAAATAATGGTGGCCAAACTTCCGAAAATATAGAAGTCATACCATTCAATTAATGTACCCACGGACGATGCCCCAATAATAGCGGCTAATCCTCTGGTGGATGTTTTAGTTTCTATTTGATCTGTTAACATAATGATTATAAAGGGTTTATTTTATTGAGTGATTATTTGGAGTAAGAAGTACGCAGTAATTAGTAGGCAGCATTCAAACTTAACTTCCTTATGATTAGTAAATTATACTTTTTTATTGACTGCATACTACCTACTAAATTGATGGCCTACTTAAAAATTATAAACCATTACTGCTGAAATACGACTATTTGTAGCAGTAAAAGGTCTTGCGTTATCGGATGATCCTGGTTTAAAATCAATCGTTGTTGGCAATGAACCATCTGATGTTGGGATTAATCCTTGAATATCGGCCCATTTCATCATTGATAATTCGTATTCAAGCGCTAATTTCATTTTGCCCGAATAAAAATCTATTCTTGGTGAAATTCTGAACATATTGTCGAAAGTACGGTTGGTAGAGGTGCTTACTCCCCTGCCTTGGAAGGCTAATGTTCCCGCTTTTATACTCGAAGCCGCAATTGAATTTCCTAATCCCATATTCTGTAAATAACCGACAAAAATAGCTGGTTGAAACTTTTTAGAATTTGTCGAGATTAATTCTCCCCACATATTCATCTGATTTTGAGCCTCATATTTCCATTCACCCGTGTTTGCATCTCTATATTCAGCAAAGCCACCCAAGCCCACATATTGCGTGTAGCTTTGTCCGTAGGTGGTGTGGAATTTTGCCGTAATCTTACTCGTTGTCAATTTTGCGTAAGCCAAAAAGTTAAGCGTAAACAAATTTGAGCTAATATTTTTCTGAATGTTTCCCGTTCCCGTTCCGCCGTAAACACCCGTACTTGTATTTTTAGTATCTGTAATTCTTGGTGTCAATGTATTTCCTTCCAATCCTACTGAAGCTAAAAACGTTTTATTTTCAAACGTTAATTGAGAAGCGAAAGCGGGCAACGTAGCAAATTTCTGTGCATCAACGCCTGAACCTACTGCAAACGTTCCTGCGGGACTAAAACCAGCTAAATCATAGCCAAAAATCATTCCCATTAACGATAAATCCTTTCCTACCTTTGAAGTGTATCTCACCTGTGGAACGAATGAGAAGGGATTAAAAGGAATTCCTGTATTAAAATTAGCCGTTCCTGGAAAACACTTTACAATGAAATTAGGATTCCAATATTGTCCAATCATCAGCTGCGATTTTGTCCAATCCATCGCTACAAAAGCATGACGAAGACGTAATAAATTTTCAGTTCCAGTACCCGAACCTCCCGTTCCATTCGTTATCCCGAAGAAATCTGTTTCTAAAGTTCCAGAAATCTTAGCACCAAAAGCCGTAATTCCACCCATTCTCACACCCAAGCGAGTAACAATGGCAGAATATCCTAATTGTGGAACTGAATTGGCATCATCATTTGGATTGGCCGTTAGTGTCGTTCCACTTCTGGTCGGCAAATTAGTGGCATCAGAAGGATAAACATCCAAAACGCCATCTCTCAAATCAAGATTTCTCCGAGAATTCAAATAAACATCATTTCTCAAAAATCCATACACCGTTATCTTTTGCTCGGCAGGCGTTCCTGCGGCGGGCGGTACTACAGGAGCAGGAGTAGCTGTAGTAGTGGTAGTCGTAGTAGCAACGGGTGCTTGTTGGGCGAAAATTTGGGTATGAGCCAACACTCCGCCCATCAGACAGAATAATAGTTTCTTCATGGCACTAATGGTTTTCTTATGGTTTTGTTTTGTTATATTTTGTACAAAAAAATATTGATTTCGTACTATTGTGGCTCAAAGGTCACAAAAAAAACTATACTGTCAATAGCCTTGATATAGTCATGCTATTTTAATATAGTTTTTTATTTTTTTACTTAAAAAAAACCTCAGAAAGCCCATTAAGAACCATTTTTTTTGTGATAAAAATGCTTAATTTTTCAGTCGTTCCCATTTGATGAGCATAAACTTATCTCCCAACTCAGTAACAATCATTCCAGCGTCACGCAGGTTTTCTCTATCAGTATAAAAAGCCACTAACTCCTTGTGATTCATTATCTTATAGGTTGGATAATATTCGGAATTTTTCGGAATTTTTATCTGATATTTTTTCACCCAGTTCATTACTGAAACGTGTGAAACGCCTAAAAGTCGTTCTATTTCACGATAACTCACCCCTTCAATATACAACTGTAATGCCTTAATAACGTAGTAAGTCGAGATGCCTTTTCCCATCTTTTCAACGGTAAAATTATAATTGCAGTCTTTACATTTAAAGCGTTGCTTTTCATTAATAACACCGCTTTTTGTTATATTATTACCATCACAGCGGGGACAATTGGGATTTTTCATATAAAAAATGTGATATAGTATATTTAGCAAATATATAATAAATTAGCAACAAAATGACAATTTAATCAATCTTAAATATCGCAAAATTTAATTTGCTAAATACAAATTTTTCAAAATAATATTTTGTAATCCTAAATTTTACCAAATATTATTCGTTTTGTGCAATACTATTGTAAAACGTTGCATTTTTCGAAGATTAGGCCAGCAAATGAGCCACCGCTTCCTTCAACTTTTCTCTCACCTGACGCTTTTTCAAAATTGTGGGAGGCACCATCCGTTCCGCACAATTTTCAAGCCCACAACGCTCACAAGTTTCGTTTACTTTTCGATGAATTAGCGATGAATCACTTAGAAAATTAACTATACTTTTTAAATTATCATCAATGGCAAAACCAATGGTAATGCTACTATTCATACTCAGATTTGGCGGCGAAGGCTTAGCCAAACATATCACCAAATAATTATTTTCAGTGTCGATATATTCCGATATTTGAGCATTACACAATAATTCCTCCGCATTATAACCATTTTGTTTTTGGATGTTTTCCAAATCTTTTAATAAGGTCAACGACATCCAACGGCGGCAATAATGTTCGTTCATGGCCGTGCCGTGTGGCGTGTGTAATTTGGTGAGGTGCATTTCTTTAGTCAAATAAAACAGGTCATTATCTATCTGATTATTGAAACGTAAATAAAAAAGATTCTTGATTTTAAAATGGCTCGATACAATATTGGTGAAGCGGTGCATAAACACTTCGGGCGTTACGCTAAACAATTTCATGATGCTCAAAAGCATCGAAGAATCCCATTTTGGAGAAGCAAAGAAATAAGTGAGGCGATCAATCAGTAGGTTTTTGTTAATCAGAATCGCTCCCGCAAAGTAAGATGCTCTGAAATTATTTAATACTTGTTCAAACGACTCTACTTCAATAACGGAGGAAATATAAGAACGATTTTTGAGTTGCAAGAACTGATAACCAATCTCACGTCCATAAGTAAACGTCTTTTGCTCCGTACTTAAATCTCTGTTAATCAATAATTTACAGGTTTTTGGATCATAAATTGACCGAATACTTACCAAATCTGGGTAGGCTTCTTTGGTAAACTCTTCGATATGATAACCGTAAAAATTTTGAAGAATATCGGCTAATAAAGTTTCGTTGGGCGAAGTGGTATTGCCAATTTCAAACAATTTTCTGAATTGTTGAGCCGATTCTTCCAAATCATCAAAATAGTTATCGTACATTTCTTGATACGACCTTAAAACCGAAAAATAAAACTGCTCGACCCGCATATCATAATTCCGACTAACTTCAATAATTGTACTAATAAACGCCGAAATCTTGGCGGGTGCTTGCGACATTAATTCAATAAAATCGGAAGGTTCAATACCAAAAATTTCTAAGGGTAGCTCCGTCAGGATATTGGAATTCAACAATTCGGCGATGGGTTCTAATTGCTTACTCAATTTTAAGGATACCAAGGAGTCATAATCAACTTCAAAAGCATCAGCCAAAGCCATGATTTTTTCGGTTTTAGGATATTTTTTGCCTTTCTCAATTTCATTCAGATACGAAATTGATAGGTTTGATTTTGTGGCAACTTCACTCAATGAGAGTTTCTTATCAATTCTCAACTGTCTAATTTTAAGACCAAAGATTATTTTTACTTTATCGCTATTGAGGCTCATAACTTGGATGTTTTTTTGCAAATCTAAGGATATTTACCGAAATACTTTATACTATTTTGTATTAAGCGAATTTCCGCTTTTTATTTTTTAATAATACTTGTACGATATTAATTTGAAATTTATCATAAAACATAAAATTTAATTAAACTATTTGATAAAAATATAATACTTTTTCAAGAAAAATAAAGATATATTACATTTAGCGAAATTTCGCTTGTTTTATATTTTTCGCTTTTGTAGGTTTGTCAAAGAAATCATTACAATTATTTAGCTTTTGATTAAAATTTATCCGAACATAAAATACGCAGCATAACAAAATACATAAAGCCATGATACAGTCCATAGAAGGGGTTGAAATATTAGGAGAAATATCCTTGCCATACCAAGAGATTCTTACCCAAGAAGCGTTAGCATTCGTCAGAGATTTACATCGAATGTTTAACAAACAACGGCAATCACTTTTGCAAAAACGCAAAGACCGTCAAACGGAAATTAATAAAGGGGTAAAATTGGATTTTTTGGCTACTACAACCGCCATCCGGGAAATGGATTGGGCAGTATCTCCTATTCCTACCGATTTACAAGATAGACGAACTGAAATTACAGGGCCAGTTGATAGAAAAATGGTCATCAATGCCTTGAATTCGGGTGCAAAAGTTTTTATGGCCGACTTTGAAGATGCCAGTACGCCTTCGTGGCATAATTTAATGGACGGGCAAATCAACCTGCGTGATGCCATTAGAAAACAAGTTGATTTTACTGCCGAAAATGGAAAAAAATACAGCCTTAAAGAATCCGTAGCCGTTTTGAAAGTTCGTCCCAGAGGTTGGCACATGGAAGAAAATCACATTTTGATTGATGGAGAACCCATTTCAGCTTCCTTATTTGATTTTGGTTTATACTTTTTTCATAATGCTTGGGAATTGGTCAGACGGGGAAGTGGCCCTTATTTCTACCTGCCAAAATTAGAAAGTCACCTCGAAGCTAAACTTTGGAATGACGTATTTCTGTCGGCTCAAGAAGTAATCGGAATGCCTCGTGCCACGATAAAAGCAACCGTTTTAATCGAAACCATTACGGCAGCTTACGAAATGGACGAAATTTTATACATGCTTCGTGAACACATTGCAGGTTTGAATGCAGGACGTTGGGATTATATTTTCTCTTGCATCAAAAAATTCCACAAATTTTCGGAATGTATTCTCCCCGACCGTTCTCAGATTACGATGTCCGTTCCCTTTATGCGGGCATACGCCAAACTTTTGGTGCAGACTTGTCATAAACGAAAAGCCCACGCCATGGGTGGAATGTCAGCTTTTATTCCGAGTAGAAAAGATGAACATATCAATACCTTAGCCTTTGAAAAAGTAACGGCCGACAAGGAATTGGAAGCGTCCACTGGATTTGACGGAACGTGGGTGGCTCATCCCGATTTAGTGGCGGTAGCATTGGTTCCTTTCAATAAAGTATTAGGAGAAAACCCGAATCAAAAGCACGTAATGCTTGAAAATGAAGTCATTACGGCTGCCCAATTAAGTGATTTTACGATTCCTGATGGCTGCATTACAGAAGCTGGCATAAGGATGAATATCCAAATTGGTATCCTTTATATTGAGTCGTGGTTGAGAGGTGTGGGAGCGGCCGCCATTCATAATTTGATGGAAGATGCCGCAACCGCTGAGATTTCGAGAGCCCAACTTTGGCAATGGATACATCACCGAGCTAAAACCTATTATGGCGTAACGATTGATATTTCACTATACAAATTCTTTTTGGCGGATGAAATTCAAAAAATTAAGCAAATGGTTGGGGATGATAATTATTTCAACGGAAAATTCTTCGATGCCGTTAACCTTTTTGACAAATTGGTTACCCAGAAAAAATTTGACCTTTTTCTTACTACCGAAGCATATATTACGCTTTTAGCTGGGGAAGAAGTAGAGGCTTAAAATAGGTATGAATTATAAGTTATATATTATGAATCATTCAAAATTCATAACAAACCGTTTTAACTCATAATTCATACCTCATAATTTATAATTCAATATCAAGCATTTATAACAAAACAAAATCATGAAAATTTCACAAGAAGACAGAATCCAAGAATTAGTAACCGACTGGACAACCAACCCACGCTGGAAAGGCGTTGAGCGTCCGTATACTGCCGAAGAGGTAGCAATTTTGGCAGGTTCTTACAAATTTGATTACAGCATTGCTCGCATGGGAGCCGAACGTCTTTGGGATTTATTGCACACCGACGAATGGGTAGCAGGTTTGGGAGCATTAACGGGAAATCAAGCCGTGCAGGAGGTTCAGGCGGGCATGAAAGCCATTTATTTGAGTGGCTGGCAAGTGGCAGCGGATGCCAATCTTTCAGGAAATATGTATCCTGACCAAAGTTTGTATCCTGCCGATAGCGTGCCAAATGTGGTAAAAAGAATCAATAATGCCTTGTTGCGGGCCGACCAAATTCAATCGGTTGGGGGTGAGGAAAATATTCACTGGATGGTGCCAATCGTAGCAGATGCTGAAGCAGGATTTGGCGGAAATTTAAACGCTTTTGAATTGATGAAATGGATGATTGAAGCGGGTGCTTCGGGCGTGCATTTTGAAGATCAATTGTCATCGGCTAAAAAATGTGGACACTTGGGCGGCAAGGTTTTAGTACCTACCCAAGAAGCCATCAATAAATTAGTGGCGGCTCGTTTGGCAGCGGATGTTTGCGGTGTGCCTACCTTAGTGATTGCCCGTACAGACGCTGAGGCGGCAAATTTGATAACTTCCGACATTGACGAAAGGGATATTAAATTCGTAGATTATGAAAAAGGCAGAACTTCCGAAGGCTTTTATCACGTTAAAAATGGATTGCAACAAGGCATCGACCGTGGGTTGAGTTATGCCCCTTATGCAGATTTGATTTGGATGGAAACTGGAAATCCAGATTTAGCGATGGCTCGTGCTTTTGCCGAAGGAATTCATGCGGTTTATCCTGGAAAGATGTTGGCCTATAATTGTTCTCCATCGTTCAACTGGGCAAAATTTATGGACGAAAAACAAATGGAAACATTCCGTGAAGAATTAGCGGCAATGGGCTATAAATTCCAATTTATCACTTTAGCAGGTTTCCACGCTTTAAACACCGCCATGTTTGAGCTTTCATCGGATTATGTTGCCAACGGAATGGCGGGCTTTTCAAAATTACAACAACGTGAATTTGCTTTACAGTCAAAAGGTTTCAAAGCCATTAAACATCAAGCTTTTGTGGGAACTGGCTATTTTGATGCGGTTCAAAATACGGTTACTGCTGGTTTATCATCAACGGGCGCTTTGAAAGGTTCAACCGAAGAGGAGCAATTTCATTAGAATTATAAAGCTTTTATTGAAGAAAGTACTCAATTCAGACGAAGCCATATAAAATTATAATTAGTTAAATGAAACTATGGAACTTCTCGAAAGTTTTAAACTTTCGAGAAGTTTACCCAAGTCCAGGATAATGCTTTATCTTTTATATTTTTTTTAAAACACTCAATGTCAATGATTTATGGGTTTATCATAACATGAGTTAAGTTGGAAATACACCTACATTAATAAAACATTTCTCATCTAAATTATTGAGAAAATAAATACTTGAATGATTAGTTCGGAGATAATAATAAGCCTGTCCACCTTGTGAGACAGGCTTTTTTGGCTTAAAATTATGAGTATTATGCGAATTATTGACAATTTATGGCACTATTCAAAGATTTTAGCAGAATTAAATAATTTAGCGAATTTTCGCTTGATTTTAAGTTTCCGCAAATCTATCTTTGTATAAGCAATTAGAAGAAAGAATTTAAAACTCCTTTTGTGTATAAAATTATTGAAGAAAACTAAAATAATGAAACGATGAAACATGACATTCTAACGGCTGACTTCAGCGAAACTACTACTCCAACGGTTAATCACCCGCTTTTTAAACAACACCCCGCTATTCACTTAAATCTAAGAATTGCTACTTTAGTTGAAGAGGCTTTGCAAAATGGTGAAGGCGTTCTCACAGACACGGGTGCTTTCATGTGCGATACTGGAAAATTCACGGGTCGTTCCCCTAAAGATAAATTTATTGTCTATGATGAGAAAACCGCCGATACGGTGGCTTGGGGCGAAATCAATCAGGCTTTCGATGGGGATGATTTTGACAATCTCTACCAAAAAATGATCGATTTTGTGGCGGATAAAAAACTGTATGCTCGATATTCCTATGCTTGTGCTTCTGAAAAACACAGAACTAATATTCTCGTAATCAATACCTTAGCGTGGCATAACTTATTTTGTCATCATCTTTTCTTGCGTCCAAGTACGGAAGAAATGGAAAACTTTGAACCAGAATGGACTATTTTAAATATCCCCGAATTTCAAGCTGACCCAACCGTTGATAATACTCGTGAAAAAAACTTTACAATCATTGATTTTACTAAAAAAGTAATTTTAATTGGTGGAACTGGGTACGCTGGCGAAATGAAGAAAGGAATATTTTCTGTCTTGAATTATATTTTACCCGAAGAAAAAAAGGTGCTTTCGATGCACTGCTCTGCCAATATTGGCGTGGATGGCGATACAGCTTTGTTCTTCGGATTATCTGGAACTGGAAAAACAACATTATCTGCCGACCCTTACCGTAAATTAATCGGAGATGACGAACACGGTTGGTATGATAATGAAGTCTTTAATTTTGAAGGGGGGTGTTATGCCAAAGTAATAAATTTGAGTCAAGAACAAGAGCCAGAAATCTTTGGAGCCATTCGATATGGAACAATTTTGGAGAATACTCGATTTATAAATGGTTCAAATACAGTAGATTATTCCAATCATAGTGTTACTGAGAATACAAGAACGGCTTATCCAATTAATTATATTCCGAATGTGGCAGTTCCTTCAATTGGGACTTCTCCGCAAAATATCTTTTTCCTTAGTGCCGATTCTTTTGGGGTTTTACCGCCTATTTCAAAATTAAGCGTTGAGCAGGCTATGTACTATTTTTTATCAGGATATACTGCTAAATTAGCGGGCACAGAAATGGGCGTAAAAGAACCACAAGCTACGTTTTCTGCTTGTTTTGGGGCAGCATTTTTACCCCTTGCTCCCAAAAAATACGCTGATTTACTGGGTGAAAAAATTAAATCAGGCGATGTGAAAGTTTGGTTGATTAATACGGGCTGGTCGGGCGGAGGTTTTGGCGTAGGTTCACGGATGAAAATCGCCTACACTCGTGCCATGATTAGGGCAGTGTTGAAAGGAGATTTTAATCATGTTTCATTCACAAAACATGAAATATTTGGTTTAGAAATGCCACAAACCTGCCCAAATGTACCTGCGGATATTTTGAGTCCACGCAGTACTTGGGCGGATAAAGTAGCCTACGACCAAAAAGCCCATGAGTTAAAGAAGGCTTTTGAAGAAAATTATAAGCGCATTGTTCAATAGCATTATTAGTTTCTGATACGAGAGAACTTGAAGGGTTGTGCAAATTTAGTTATTAAGTTTGCACAACCTTTTTGGCTCAACATTTTTCATATTTATGTTCACTGTGTGTCGGTGAACTACCCGAAAGTTTAATAGGTAATGGAATTATTTCATAGAATTAATCCAAGTCAAAACAGTACGTTTTTTTACAATTTTTCTAAAAAGGCGTCAAAATTCAAACATCGAAAACCGAAAAACTAACACGAAAAGCCCATGCAACCAGAAAACACTTTAGCTTTACCCGTAGGCATTACCCTTGACCGATTTATCAAAAGTCAGCAAGATGCTTTCCCGTACGCAACGGGCGAGCTTTCTCAATTATTAAGGGATATTGCACTTGCTTCAAAAATTATTAATCGTGAAATCAATCGAGCTGGATTGAATGATATCACGGGTGCTTTAGGCCGTGATAATGTGCAAGGAGAAGCCCAACAAAAATTAGATATTATTGCCAATATTCGATTTATTAGAGCTTTAGTAAATGGTGGGCAAGTGGTAGGAATTTTGTCGGAGGAAGATGATGAAATTATCCAAACCAATAATATCAATGCCAAATATGTAGTAGCAATGGACCCTTTGGACGGTTCTTCAAATATTGATGTGAATGTATCCATTGGCACTATTTTTTCAATTTATCGCAGAATTAGTCCCATCGGAACGCCCGCAATCCAAGACGATTTTATGCAAGGTGGTCGCAAGCAAATTGCGGCGGGTTATATTCTTTATGGTTCCTCCACAATCATGGTTTATACGACTGGTAAGGGTGTTAACGGTTTTACTTACGAAAATTCATTGGGTGAATATTTCCTCTCGCACGCCGAGATGAAGATCCCTAAAACGGGTAAAATTTATTCAGTAAATGAGGCATATTTTAACGAATTTCCTAATTATATCAAGGAATTTATCGAAAAAATGCGCCAACAATCGGGTTGTATGGCTCGCTACATTGGCTCATTAGTGGGCGATTTTCACCGAAATTTATTAAAAGGGGGAATCTATCTTTATCCGCCTACTCGCAAATCTGAAAATGGAAAGTTAAGACTTTTATACGAATGCTACCCTTTGGCTTTAGTCCTCGAACAAGCAGGAGGGAAAGCTTGTGATGGACAAAAAAGCATTCTGGATATTGCCCCCCAACAAATTCATCAGAGAAGCATTGTTTATTTAGGTTCAGAAGAATTAGTGGCTGATTTAGACAAAAGAATTAAAAACTATAATGAATTGGTAGCAAAGCAGTTAGCAATTGTATAATTTTAAAAGATAAAAAGGGTAGAAATTTATAAATTTCTACCCTTTTTATCTTTTAAAAAATGTTTTAATCAATCCAAGAGAATTTATATTCCAGTTCTGGGACTTTGATTCTATCGGTTAAACGAGTTAAGCGTTCAGGCAAACGCATCAAATAATCTTGGGCTTTTGCGGCGGCATCGTTAAGTCCTGTCATCGTCGAAACGTTCCAATCGGCTAATAATATATCCAAAATATCCACGTAATCTTTGGCTGTATAAACACCCAAACGTTGAGCGGCATCCGAGAAATGACCGTAAATTCCACCTTTTTCACCGTTCATTTCACGGAGAAAATGGGCTGGCATTACGATTTTTTGTTTCATCATATCGGCAAAAGCAATCATCATTTCCGAAGGGTCAATTTCAAAAATACTTGAAATAAAACTCTTGTAGGCTTTGTGGTGACGCATTTCATCGGCCGCAATCATCAAACACATCTTAGATAAGGAAGCATTGCCATGTTTTTTAGCTAACGAACCCGTCCTCTTGTGTGAAATATTGGTGGCCAATTCTTGAAAAGATGTGTAAACAAAAGTTTTATAAGGATCATCGTCAGTTTTAATATCAAAACCGTCAGCAATTAGATATTGTGTTGACGTTTCAACGGCTTTCATATTCACACGACCAGCCAAATAGACATATTTACTCAACAAATCACCGTGACGATTTTCCTCAGCCGTCCACGCACGTGTCCAACGAGCCCAACCTTGTGGATCTCCAGTCATGTCAACGCCTTGCACCACCATGATTGATGATTCGTAAGTTGGCAATGCCTCCTCCGTAATCATATCACCGATGAGTACTGCCCAATAATCATACGATAATTCTTTGGCAGCTTTTTGAATTTCTTTTACCTCATCAAAAAAAGTTTCCTTGCTGGGGTCTGGCAGAAAGTCTGATGGTTGCCAGTTGGTTTCTATCGGAATTAAGTATTTATCCACGATGCCATCCATTCCGAGGGCAAGGTGATTCATTACTTCAATTCTTTCATTTCGCTTTTCCATGATTTGGGGATTGCAGTGGTTTTGTTATCTATTTACAGAAAGCAACTTTGTTCTTAAATTTTAATTCACAAAGTTAGTGTTTATTTATAGAAATTATCCTGATAATTGTCACTATATTTAGACAATTTTATTACAAACTTCACCATTCTTATAACTTCATACAAATAATATTTTTATTGCATTCGCAACCAATTCCACTCTAAAGCAGTCTCTGATAGTAGTAAATAAATTTCTACTTTTTTAATAACTACACTCGCATAATAATTAGCTTTTAGAGTGATTAAAAGAATTTAATAAGGATATGAAAAAATTTACTATTTTGATAATACTATGTTCATTTAATAATATCACCGTTCAAAGTCAAAATTGTGGCTTTGAAAGTGGTACAACCGCCGACTGGAAATTGTCAAATGGTAAGCTAACCGATAATGGGGCAACGCCAATTTATTCAAGCGAAGTAACTGGAACAGTTGGAACTGGACATATTATTACGAAGAAAAATAACGGAAATGACCCCAAAATATACTCAGAGGAAATCCCGATGGTTGCTCCTGAAAGCGACTATTCCGTAAGGTTTGGTGATATTAATTTGGGCGGGTCATTTTTTAGATTAGCAAAATCATTCACTATCACGCAAGAAAATACGCTTTTCCAATACAAATTTGCTGTTGTTTTGCAGGATGACGCAAGTGGGCATGCCTCTTATCAAAAGCCTGGATTTGGTGTTAAAATTTTGGATAGTAATGGTAATAATATTACTTGTAGTTTTTATGATGTACAATTAAAGTCCTCTTCTACGGTTTCGGTTGATGGATTCAAAAAACAAGGAGACTTAGAATATCGAAATTGGACAACCGTTGCGGTGGACTTACGAAGTTATGTGGGGCAAAATATAACCGTTGAGGCAACGGTACACGGCTGTACCAGAAATAAACATTTTGGTTATGCTTATTTCAATGCAAGTTGTTTGAAATCAGAGGTGCAGCCCGAAACGGGTTGTACCGATGGCATTGGAGCCTTGAATTTAGATGCCCCCGAAGGATTTGAAAAATATGATTGGAGTACGGGCGAAAATACTCGTTCAATTAAAGTAACTGCCGTGTTGGGAACTCAATTTTCTGTTAAATTAACGCCAAAGAGTAGTTTAAACGAAAATTGCAATTTACTGTTGAATTACACCATCAAAAAAAATGAAATTCCTGTAATCGTTGATAAATCTATTTGCATTGGTAATAGTTATGTTCATCGAGGCAAAATGTATAACACAACGGGGACGTTTGTATAAACCGTTGTCAATTCTGCCTTTTGCGATAGCGTTTATACGTTAAACTTAAACGTAATTCCCGTCGCAAGGATAACCAAAAACGTCAATCTTTGCGAGAGTGAACAATTTATATTTAAAGGAAATACCTATAATGCTGCGGGAACGTATTTCAAAACCATTAGCTCAACCGATGCCTGTGATAGTATTTTTACCATCAATGTAAAAATTACAAATATTGCCAGATTTACTAAAAATTTCTCACTTTGTGAAGGACAGAAAGCAAAAGTTGGTGACTCAACGTATTCAAAATCAGGAATATATATCACAACTATCAAACGAACGGGACTTTGCGACAGTCTGGTAACATCCACCTTGAATTATGAAAACTCATTTACCTTAACGATTTCTCCTGAGATTATTATTGAAAAAGGAGAAAATACGGAAATCAAGGTAGATGTTCAACCTGCGGGAATTTACTCATTCAATTGGACTCCCAGAGAAACGCTCGCTTGCAATACCTGTGCGAGTACGCTGGCTGAACCACCCGTTACGACAAAATATGTGGCAACCGTTTCAGTACCGGGTAGCACTTGTTTTAAGAAAATTCAAACGCAGGTCAGCATTCTTTGTGGCGTTTTTGTCCCAACTGCTTTTACGCCCAACGACGACCAAATGAACGATATATTTTATGTAGTTGGCAGCAAATGTGTGAAGCAAATCAAGGAAATATTGATTTATAACCGTTGGGGAGAATTAGTATTCCGAGATGAGAATTTCGTGACCGCCGATTCGTCGCATGGTTGGGATGGAAATTATCAAGGAAAAAGTTTGAATCCAGATATTTTTACCTACAAAATTACTGCAGAAATGAAGAATGGAGAGGTAAATGATTTTTCTGGAGCATTTACTTTATTACGATAAATCACAAAATAAAGTGAGTCTATTACTTATTTTTCCTTGATGATTTCAAAACCAACAAGTTACCACAATTTAACAAATATTTAAGGACAATACCTTTTGAGAGATATTGTCCTTAATAAAGTTTTAAAAATTTTTATCAATCAAATAAATCATCGAAGCCATAGAAGCGGCTCCCATTTCTAATTCACGTTGATTCACCGTTTCAAAACGATCATTTGACGCATGATGATACTCAAAATAACGTTGTGGATCGGGTTTGAAACCTAATAAAACTGTTCCTTGGGGAGCAAGCGGGCCAATGTCTGAACCACCCGAACCTTTGTCAATTTCATTCAGTCCGTAAGGTGATAAAAGGGTACGAAATGCTTTGATTTTCGATAAAATTTCTGCCGAACCTCCTTGTACGCCAAAGCCTCTTGGCGTGAATCCCCCGTTGTCTGATTCCATCGCAAAAATATGCTTTTCGTTGTTGGCTTTCGCTAAATCTGCGTATTTGATTCCTCCTTTATTTCCGTTTTCTTCATTCATAAATAACACAACTCTTATGGTGTGTTTTGGCTTGATATTTAGGGTCTTAAATAATCTTAAAACCTCCATTGATTGAACAATCCCAGTGCCATCATCGTGGGCTCCTTGTGCCAAATCCCAAGAATCTAAATGTCCACCAACTACGATAATTTCATCAGGTTTTTCAGAACCTTTTATCTCGGCAACAACATTATTTGAAGCAGCATCGGGTAAAGATTCGCAAGACTGACGAAAGAAAAATTTAGTATTTGGGCTTTCCTTTAACGTCTTACTCAATAAGGTTGCAGCATTAGTACTAATAGCAGCGGCAGGAATCAGGGGAATGCCCGTAGCATATACCATAGCCCCTGTATGAGGAAAATCGTTATCAGTATTACTCAACGACCTTACTATCACGCCAATTGCGCCTACTTTCGAAGCTTCATTAGCACCACTTCTTCGTTGGTCGCCCGCTTGTCCGTAGGCTTCAAAGGTATTAATTTTGGTTGGATCCATCGGGCGATTGAAGAAGATAATTTTGCCCGTACATTTTTCTTTGCCCAAATCACGCAATTCTTGAAAAGTTTTTACTTCAATTACCTCTGCCGTGATTCCTTTTGGAGCGGTAGCAACAGACCCTCCCAAAGCCACTAAAGGCACCGATATTTTTTGTTTTCCGTTCAAAATATAACCTTCTTCTTTTTTGCCTCGAACCCAATGAGGAACGATGACATCTTGTAAAAATACTTTGTCATAACCGCCTGATTCTAAGAGATTTTTACCCCAAGCAACTGCTTTAGCAGCTCCCGCTGAACCACTCAATCGGGGTCCAATTTTGGTGGTAAGCTCCCGAAGCCAATCATAAGATTTCCCTTTGCTGAGCGTTTCATTGAAGAATTCACGGATTACGGTCGAATCATTATCTTGCGAATAGCCTGATAATGAGAAAGTTAATAAGATAATGGTTGTGATGAATAGTTGTTGTTTTTTCATGTGGGGATTTGTAAGCCGATGCTTCCGCATCGGATATAGGGATTAAATTTTTCATTCCGATGCGGAAGCATCAGTTGGTAATTCTTGCATGGTATACGTTTTCAGGTTCAATTTAGCACTTTCTGACAATATTTGTTCTAAAAATTGGATATCAAAACCATATTCATCCGTTTTTTGAGTAGTTTTAATCAGAGGTTTATGGCCAAATATCATCATAACTGAACCTTCTTCGGAGGCTCTTTTCAATCCTTTCTTAATATCTTCAATTGATAATTTTGCACTCGTATCAATCAACAAAGCATTCACTTTTCGACTACCATCGTGTTGATACAATATTTCGTCAATATCTTCAATTTCATGGGTATAATCAAAATTCCAAAGCGTTCTGGTTTTCATAGAAACATCTCGAAGAAGGGTAAAATACTTCAATAGTTCACGGTCGGAATACCAAGTCTGAGAACCTCCAGGATGCGCAAATGTTTTAGGAGAAAAACCTTGTTTTTTCATGGTTGTAAGAGCGGGAAATATCTCGTTTTTCATGTATTCATCCAAAGAAAAATCCCAAATATAGTACATCGAACGCACGTGCATTGCCCCGTGACATCCAATTTCGTGTCCTTCTTTTTGAAGTTCATGGAGCAATTTCACCTCTTCATCCGAAAGACTATCTGGTTGTGTAATATAAAAGGTGCATTTTGCGTTGTACTTTTTCAGAAGCGGACGTAGTTGATACCATTCTTTCACAAATCTATCATCGAAAGAAACGGCTATTCCAGCTTGTTGAACAGTTTTTTTCTGTTTACAAGCGAAAACCATGACAAATAAAAGGAGGCAAAAAATATTTTTTTGCATGGATAAGGATTCATTTAGTATTTCTTCACTGCAATTATTTGTTCTCTATCGCATAATGATGAGATGACAAAAAACTAAAATAAAGCAACGGTTCTACCAAAATTTACGTTTACTTTTGAGATAAACTAACATACAACAATATTAAAATGTACATAATACCAAAAATTTTTCAACAGTTCCCAGAACTAATCGCCGTTGAAAGCAATAGAAAAGGAGGAGTCAGCAAGATGCCGTACTCTTCTTTAAACTTAGGGCTTAATACAGATGATAAGCCCGAGAATATACTCGAAAATCGAAAGCGTTTTTTTGAATGTCTTGGCATTAAAATGAGTAGAGTTACCCAGAGTTATCAAGTCCATAAAGATAAGATTTTAAAAGTTACCCGTAGCAAGATTTATGAAGGGTATGATGCATTAATCACAGAAAATTCTAACACATTCTTATCAGTAACAGTAGCAGATTGCACACCAGTATTAATTTATGATGCTAAAAATCAAGCTGTTGCTGCTATTCACGCTGGTTGGAAAGGAACGGTTTTGGATATTACCGCAAAAACCCTTCAAAAGATGTCGGATGAGTTCAAAACAAATCCAAAAGATTGCTACGTATATGTAGGAACGTGTATTGACGAAAATTCTTATGAAGTTGGAGAAGATGTGGCGGCTTTGTTTGCTTATGACTTGAAACGATTGGACAAAACGGGTAGGAAACCCAAATTTTTTGTTGATTTAAAGAAAGCGAATGTTACGCAATTATTGAAATGTGGTGTACCTGAAAATCAAATTGAAGTCTCTTCTTATTCTACCGTTTTAGACAATGATTCTTATTTTTCTCATCGAAAAGAAAAAGGCAAAACGGGTAGAATGATTGCTTTGATTGGGGTTAAAAAAGATAAAGTAGCATAGCTATTTGATTGTAGTTGGTGGGTAGAAATACCAAGTAAATTTCTAAGGGTTTAGTTTCTTCCCGAAAGTTTTTTTAACTTTCGGGAAGCTTGTACTTTACGACAAAGCAAAATCCTAATAGCACATTTAAACCAAAATGATAGAAATTTATTCTGAACGATTAACACTCATACCACTTGATAATCAATTACTTACAATATGGAACACCGAAGGCAGGAACAAAATGGAAACCCGTTTAGGACTTAAACCTTCCAATTGGCTCATAGCAGATTTTGACCGCATTGAAACCGAAGATGCTCTACAAAACTTTTGGCTCCCAATGACGGCCGAAAATCAAGGGGATTTCTTCTGGTTTACCAATTGGGATATCGTTTTAGAATCCGAAAATACTGCTATTGGCGGCATTGGATTTGCTGGTTTTCCTGACCAAGAAGGCGTTACAATGGTGGGTTATTTCATTGATGGAAATCATCGTGAAAAAGGATACGCCACCGAAGCACTTAATTGTTTGATAGATTGGGCGAAATTAGAGCCCGCTTTAAAAACCATCATTGCCGATACGCCATTCTTTAATTTTCCTTCGCAAAATGTCCTCAAAAAAGCAGGATTTAAGGAATTTTCCATTGGTGAAACGGTACATTTGAATGAAAAAATTCAAACTAAAAACTGGAAATTGGTTGTGCGTGGGTGAGGTATAACTAATTCTTCCGCATATCCTCGAGCAAAACTTTCTTTTTTGAGATGGTAATGTACGTGCCAATCAAAATCATACGGTTGGCGGATGGCGTTATGGATGTACGAGTTTTTCCGTCTACTGAATAACGATAATTGTAGATTCTTTCTGAGTCTAAAACATTATCAATTGACAAATAAATAACCATAAAATTGCCTATGATATGGGTTAAGTAATTTACCCAAAGACTCATATTATCCACGTCTGGCGTGCGTTCAGACAAGAAATTTGGATTATTTGGGTTGTAATACGGACGACCACTGGTATATGAATACGTAGCAGAAATCGTCATCATGGGTTTAGCGATAAAGTGTTTGTAACCAACGTTCAAATTATGATTTGATACGAACGTTGGTTGAGCTTCGGTAAGATAATTTCCGAACAATCTTTTTGAATCACAATAACTATAATTTACCCACAAATCTCCATTTTTAATCGTTTTGGAATCACGGAAAAATACATCAATCCCTTGGGCGAAACCATGTCCAGTATTATCCGTTTTACCCATCGGAAAACGTTGAGAATTTGCATCAAAATAGCCTTGCCTTGTAGGGTTATTTTCTCACTAAATTATCGTAGTTTTTATGGTAAGTAAGTAATGGGACAAAAATAATCATCAATAATTCATTGTAAATTTAATTTGATACTCTGTACCAAATTGTCTAAAAATATTTTTAATGGCTGTTCTAAGTGAGTGTAAATTAGCATAGTCTTTTATTTTCAGCCACTGGTACTTAATAAATCGTGTTGTACGGTAAGCCCTCAATTAACCCCATCTTTCAATACCTCTATCGATTTACGACCTTTGTCAAAAATAAAATATACTCATGACAAAGGAAACTGAAATGCGAAAGCATTACGATAATTTTTTAGTCTCTGGTCTTACTCGCAAGGTTTACTGCGAAAAGCACACTATCAATGTCCATACTTTTAAATATTGGCAATGCAAACTGGTAGCCAAAACTAAGAGTAGTTTTTTGACTGTCGAAATACCGGAAAAACCTGAGGCCATGGCGTCGATGTTACAACTTGAAATACAATA
>NZ_CBABQS010000079.1:0-20949 GCF_964672035.1 Arcicella sp. | reverse complement strand
GGCATTTATCATTATCATATAACTTCCGACGACCCGTATATAAATGGTAGTGGTTATTATGGAACACCAGGAACAGTGAGTAAATAATGGACAAATTAGCAACTCTGATCTTAGTAATTTTTAGTCTTTATTCTTGCAAAAAAAAGGCTTCGAAAATAGAACAAACCTCTGTCGAAATTCCTGAAAGTATTGTGGTATTGGCGGATACCAATCTTTCAGAAAGACAGAGGGTTTTGTTCTATGCCCAAAAACCATTTTCTGGATTTGTTATTGAAAGTTATCCAAACGAAAAATTGGCTTCCAAAAATGGCTACTTAAACGGAGAATTAGAAGGAAAACAAGAAAAATGGTATTCAAATGGCTCAAAAATGGAAATTCGTTTTTATCACGACAATCGAAAAGTAGGGAAACATACAGGTTGGTGGGAAAATAAACAGATGAAATTTGAGTATTTTATCGAAAATGATATTCCCGTAAAAACGCACCGAGAATGGTATCCAAACGGACAATTATTTTCACTTTCAAATTATGATAACGAAGGGCAACCCGAAGGAAAACAACAAATGTGGTTTGAAACGGGGCAAATAAAGGCAAATTATATTATCAAAGGTGGAAGACGATTTGGCTTTCTTGGAGCAAAAGGATGCATGGGCGAAAACGAGAAAAAACAAACGGGTCTAAATTTCAAAAAGAACCTTTGAGCAACTTCCCGAAGGTAAAAAAACTTTCTGGATTTAAATGTCTATGAAAAATTCAACATAAAATCCATAAAATGAATCGCTATATTCTAAATATTTTCTTATCAATTATTCTTTTTTCATGTGCTAAAAAACAAGAACGGAATCAAGAAAAAAGCCTTCCATTCTATCATACCGCAGATTTTACACCACAATGGATTGCTGATAAATCTCAATTAGACACACTTCATACGCTCGCAAATTTTGAATTTACTAACCAAAATAATCGAAAAATTACGCAGGAAAACTTGAGAGGAAAAATCCATGTTGCTTGTTTTTTCTTTACAATTTGTCCGAGTCTTTGTCCAAAAATAATGAAAAATATGAAGGTGGTACAAGATTCACTGAAAGATGACGAAAACTTTCTAATTGCTTCATACAGCGTCATGCCTGAGCGTGATGGTGTATCAGCATTACACAAATATGCCACGGAAAATAAAATCATTGAGAACAAATGGCACTTGCTAACGGGCGATAAAGAACAGATTTATCAATTGGCTCGTAAATCCTATTTTGCCGATGAAAACTTGGGCGTTCAGAAAGGCGTAAATGATTTTTTACATACCGAAAACTTTATTTTAGTCGATAAAAACCTGCACATTAGAGGGATTTACAATGGTACTTTATCCTTAGAAATTGAGCAATTGATAAAAGATGTTGGAGCGTTGGAAAAGGAATAACTACAATACCTCCACTCCTACTCCCTGATAGTCAACTAATTGACTATCATCAATTGTATCATCTGTCAGCATTACATCAATCTGTTGATAAGAACAAACGACATAATTTTCAGCCGTATTTAGTTTATCAGCCGTTACCAAAGCAATTACTTTTTCTGAGACTTCAGCCATTTTACGTTTCACGACGCTCTCACCCCAATCGGGCATGGTTATTCCAATTTTATGGTGCATTCCACATACGCCCAACAAGAAAATATCCGCTCTAATTTTACTCAAAAGCTCAATAACTTCCGTTCCATAGGTATTTTGTGCATCTTTAAAAACCCTTCCGCCTAACATAAATAGCTCAATATTGGGATGTTCGCACAGAATTTGAGCAATGGGAATACTGCTCGTAAAAACGGTTGCCTTCAAATCTGGGGACATCAATCTGGCTACTTCCATATTTGTGGAACCGTTATCCAAAATAATGACTTGCCCATCTTTGAAAAATTGTTGGGCTTTTTGAGCCAACACAATTTTTTCTTCGTGTAGAATATTAATCCGCTCCGTTAATTTATAAGGACTTGGGGATTTAGGAATTGCACCGCCATGTACTTTTTTGAGGAGACCGTTTTCAGCTAATTCATTCAAATCCCTTCTAATGGTATCATCCGACACATTCAAGATTTCGGATAACTGCACAGAAGAAACTCGTTGGTCGGTATCCAACATTTTCAAAATAATTTGCAAACGTTCTTCTCTGAGCATTTTTACGGTTTTTATCGTTTTATTTCACACAAACTTAATGTTAAATTTTGAAATGTGCGTTTTTATTCGGTAAATTTGTTTAGATATTTACAAATACGGAATAAAACCGAATCATTATGCACATTGAACACATTGCCATTTGGACAAATCAGTTAGAGGTTTTGAAGGATTTCTATGTTAAATATCTTAAGGCAAAATCAAATGGCAAATATTATAATCCAACTAAAGCCTTTACCTCTTACTTTTTAACCTTTGAAAAAGGCGCTCGGTTAGAAATTATGCAAATGCCCAATATTAGCGTTTCATCCGACAATGTTTACCAACAATTCACGGGGTTAACGCATTTTGCTATATCAGTAGGCAGTAAAGAAACCGTAGATTCATTGACCGAAAAATTCCGAAATGATGGCTTTGAAGTAGTTGGCGAACCCAGAACAACGGGCGATGGTTACTATGAAAGTGTAATATTGGACCCGGATAGAAATAGAATAGAAATAACGATTTAAAAACAATAAAAATGCAAAGATTATTAATTGATATGGATGACGTGATGGCGGATACCAGCCAAAAAATCATCAACATGGTAAATGATGCTGCTAATAGTAATTACACCAAAGATATTTTGATTGCTGACCCGAAAATCAAGGAAGAATATCAGGAAAAATATCTTCCTCTCAGACACAAACTTTGGGATAAAGGTTTTTTCAGAGATATTCCTTTAATGCCTGATGCACAAGAAGTTATTGGCAAATTATACGAAAAATACGAGATATTTATTGTTTCAGCCGCCACCGAATTTCCAAATTCAATGTCAGAAAAATTGGAATGGTTAGAAGATTATTTTCCGTATATCGGTTGGAGTCATACCGTTTTTTGTGGACATAAATGGATGATTAGAGCTGAGTATATCATTGATGACCATGAGAAAAATTTGATTAATTTTACGGGAATAGGTTTACTTTTTGATGCTCCACACAATAAACATATTACTGAATTTCAACGAGTTAACTCTTGGAAACACATAGAAACGACATTACTATAATTATTTTGAAAAATATTATCACGCACACAAACAATGGGCGAATTGCTCGGGCTGCAACCAATACTTTATTTTTCCTTTGTGGTTTAAGTTTCGCTTCTTGGGCATCCCGCATTCCTGATGTAAAAGTTTTTCTGAAACTCAGTGATGCTGCGCTGGGTTCTGTACTATTTGCAATGCCCATAGGGAGTTTAATAGCCTTGCCAGTTACTGGCTTAATTATTGGCAAATTCGGGAGCCGTAATATTACCATTCTTTCTTTAGTTTTTTACATCATTGCTTTACCCCTTTTAGGACATGCACAAACGCCATTAGCCTTAGCAATTGCCTTATTTATTTTTGGTTTTGGGAGCGATATGCTGAATATTGCCATAAATGTACAAGCGGTAAATGTTGAAAAAATCCAGAAAAGGTCAATCATGTCCTCTTTTCATGCCATTTTTAGTATCGGGTTTATGATTGGAGCAGCGTTGGGAGGATTAATTGCCAAACAAGGTATCACACCGTTTAAGCATTTAACGGCTGTTGGCGTGTTAGATTTGTTAATGGGGATTGCTGTTTACAAATTTCTCACCATCAATGATGAAAAATCAAGCGAGGCACAACCTTTGTTTGCCTTGCCCGATAAGTCCCTGATTTTATTAGGTATCATCGCCTTTTGTGCAATGTTGTCGGAAGGTGCAATGGCCGACTGGAGCGTTTTATATTACAAACAAGTGTTGAATAATCCGAACGGATTTGCCACGGCTGGATTTACCGCATATTCAGTTTTAATGGTAGTAGGCAGAATATTTGGCGATAAAGTTGTTCAAGCCTTCGGACTTCGTAAAACGTTATTAATCAACTGTTTAATTTTGTTTATTGGCATGTCGGTGGCTTTAATTATCCAAAATCCGTACACAGTTATTATCGGTTTTGGCATTACAGGTTTAGGGCTTTCTACGATTGTACCTTTAATTTATGGAGAAGCTGGACACTCAAAAACGATGTCGGCAGGTGTAGCATTAGCCGCCATTACAACCGTTGGCATGGCAGGTTTTTTAATCGGTCCCGTGTTGATTGGCCATCTTTCTGAGTTTTCATCGCTACGAATTGCCCTTTCATCACTGATATTTATAGGATTATTCGGGGCATTTTTGACGACTAAAATAAAATGAAAGCAAAAGTAAAAATCTGCTGTATTTCCACCGAGGAAGAAGCAAAAATAGCGTTGGAATTTGGGGCTGATGTATTGGGTTTAGTGGCTAAAATGCCTTCAGGCCCAGGAACCATTGGCGATGATTTAATTCAGCATATTGTTAAATCTATTCCCTCAGAAACGCTTACTTTTTTACTGACTCCGAAAACAAATCCGTACGAAATTATTGCCCATCAACGACTTACAGGCACAAATTGTATTCAATTGGTCGATGCAGTAAAAGTGGAAGATTACAAAATTTTACGTCATAACTTACCGAATATCAAGCTCATACAAGTTATTCATATCATTGATAAAAACTCCTTAGAAGAAGCCAAACAATATGCCGAAGTGGCCGATATGATTTTATTAGACTCTGGCAATCCGAATCTTTCTGTAAAAGAATTGGGCGGAACGGGCAGAGTTCATAATTGGGAATTGAGTCGCAAAATTGTGGCAAGTATTGCCAAACCAGTCTTCTTGGCGGGTGGTCTAAAACCCGAAAATATACGTGAAGCCATTGCGTATGTAAAACCTTATGGGGTGGATATTTGTAGTGGTGTACGCACGAATGGAAAATTAGATGTAGAAAAAATGTGGCGATTTTTCAATGCATTGGAAACCTAAAATTTTAATGTTTAAAAAACGCAAAAAACGACTTTTCGAGATTTCAAAGGTCGTTTTTTGCGTTTTTTTAAATTTTCTTTTTTATCATTCATTTTACACGTCAGGTCTATTTTTTAAAATTAGCCACAATTGTTAAACAATGATATCTCATTACAGTACACGTATATCTTCAGAGGTTACCGAATCGTCAACCGATTTACAACTAAATACTTAAATAATCCAGAAGTTATTAATTCCCAATCATTTACTTTTGAGTAAAACATACTGATTGTAAATAAAAATAAAGTATATTTAGCTACAAATACAATACCGATTTATACTTTTATTGTGATATCGCCAATAATTAGATCTTTCTATGATTTTGGAATTCTTTGAATGAATGATTTAATCACTAAATAACACGCCACTAAACTTTAACAACAATGATAAAAAACATATTTATCAAACGTTTAGCAATCATCCTTATCACAACAATACTGGGAGGACTTATGATTGCAACTCCAGCATATTTAAATTCGGAGATGACAATCAATCATTATTTGTCAACGATATTAATGATTAGTTCCTTTGTGCTGGTTAGTTGGTCATTGAATATTACATTTTCTGTTTATTTTATCCAAGCAGTCAAATCAATATGGTGGAAATGGACTTTCAGTACTATTTGCTTGATTTTAGTGTTTAGCGCTTTTCATTCGATTACTCGGCATTTTTTTTTCCGAATGGCATTTCCTGATTTGTTACTCTTTCGTGTGCTCGTTATTACCTTGGTTAATACCGTAGTTTTTTCGTTTAATATGATGGCCGAAATTAACGACACAAATTTAAAAATAGAAGACGAAAATACACAGCTGAAAATAAGTTGGTTAAAAATAGAATTAGAACAATTAAAAAATCAAACAAATCCTCATTTTTTGTTTAATGCTTTATCTTCATTAAAATTCTTGATAAGTGTTAACCCTCAAATTACAGAAAGGTATTTGATAAAACTATCCGAATTTTTAAGAGTAAGTATCCGTGAAAATAAAGATTTGGTTTCGCTTGATAAAGAACTATACCTGTGTAGCAATTATATCTATTTACAAAAAATGCATTTTCAAGAAGGCTTAATATATGAGACTAAGATTGACCAAAATTCACAGAATAATCGAATTCCATTTTTTGCCCTGCAAATGTTAGTAGAAAATGCCCTTAAACACAATATCGTGAGTTTGGTTAATCCACTTAATATTCGAGTTGAAGTAAATGGAAATATTCTTGAGGTCAGCAATAATATTCAAGCCCTTCTTTTACCTCAATCAAGTTCAAAGACCGGACTTCAAAACCTTAATGAAAGAATGAAAATTTTGACTGGGCAGCCAATCATCATAACCGAAGACCAACAGTTTTTCAAAGTTCAATTTGCGCTTTTAAATCCATAAAATAAGTCAGGGAAAAAGACGGAATGTTCATCACCTAAAACCGCTGTAACTATTTAAATAAATTGATTCGAGAGATTTTACAAGAATTTCAAAGGAGAATCTTGTCATCCAATACTATTAACAGTTTTAATTTTTTCGATGAGCAGTTAAACGAGTAGGGAAATGAAAAATATAGCACATTTTCTTAATGCATATTACTGGCAAAGGTTAAATTGAATGTTGAATAATATCCAACATTCCAGAAACCAGATTAAATGAAGCCTCCCCGCATGATTTTGGGTCTAATGCCACTCCGGTGAATAGTCAAATTTGAATTTATTCGCAATAAAGTCATTTTACTAAACAGACTCTTAGTATTTATAAATCCTCTTGTATCATAAACCAACCGTAATTCATGGCCATTTTCCAATAATTTACTCCCGCATTCAAAATCTGTATAAATTCGTAAACTTAAAGTAGCAGAGTCCTGTGTTCTTTAGACTGTTTTCTTTATATAATGAGGAGATTATAGACCCAAACACTCTTGAAATATCTCTCTACCATTCAAAAAAAATACGAAAAGGTCAGTCATCAAGATATTCAACATTGACTCCAAAAAAAAACCATTTGGGATTCAAATGGTTTTGCTTAAAAATTCAGAAGTTTAGTGTAATAATAAATGTTTTCGTAAGACAATTGCCTGTGGAGAAGGATTCCATCTCCCCAGACACTGTACACCATTAACCATTTTTATAAACAAAAACTTGAAATATGTCTTTACATAAAGACATTACAATATATTTTTAAGTAAGGCTGAATAAATTAAAACAATATTCAACAATGCTATACTATGCTAATTTTTATTATGCAAATATAAAAATATTTTCAGCAAATCAAAATTAATTCATAAATTTTTATGCTAAAATGAACGTAATATAAGGCGGTAAATACATTAAAAACATTAAATTTGTTTAATAAATATTCACCCAACACTTTTCCATGAAAATTATTAATTTCAGTGCTAACTCAATTAAACCTAAATTTCAGCAGCTCATTGAATACATCATAAATGCTATTGAAGAGGGAACACTTGTTCGTGGACAGAAGCTACCTTCCATCAATGAAGTCTCTGAAAGCTCTGGAATTGCTCGAATGACCGTGGCAAAAGCTTACGATGAACTTCGTGCTTTAGGGCTTGTTACGTCCCATCATGGCAAGGGTTTTTATGTATCGAGTACTGATACCAGAAATCAACTAAATTTATTTGTACTTTTTGATGCTTTGACACCCTACAAAGAAATTTTATATGATACTTTAATCGCAAATTTAGGGGAAGGAATCAATGTAAATATGTTCTTCCACCATCATAATTTAAAGGTTTTTGAAAATTTAGTTTTGAACAATGTCGGACACTATAATTTTTATGTAGTAATGCCTCATTTTAGAGAAGACGTCAGCAAAATATTACAAAATATTCCTAAAGAAAAGCTATTGATTTTAGATATTGATACCCCAAAATTAGGAGATGATTATGCTATTTTATACCAAGATTTTGAAAAAAATATCTATCAAGGGCTGTGTGAAGCACTTTTTTTGATAAAAAAATACCGAACGCTTTCATTGGTTTTGAGTAGTAAAAACTTTCAATATACCCCAATTGGTATTATCAACGGTTTTGAAAAATTTTGCATAGAAAATCAGATTAGGTATGAAATAATTTCCAATTTAGAGGAGGAAGAACACCTTCAAAAAGATCATGCTTACTTAGTTTTTAGAGAAAATGATTTGGTTCGTTTCATCAATTGGTCAAATAAAAAAGGCTGGAAATTGGGTGAAGACATTGGGCTAATTTCTTACGATGATACGCCGATCAAAGAGATTCTGGCGGAAGGAATTTCGGTGATTTCCAATGATTTTGTGCTCATGGGTAAGCGGGCAGCAGAGATGATTCTTTCCCGTGAAAAAGGGCGATTTGTGAACGAAAGTCGGTTTATTGAGCGGAAATCTTTATAAGACTTTTACGCTCAATAACATTCAAATAGCCATTTTTTTTAATTTATTGAATCGCTATCGCATAAGCAAATAAAGCATGATTAGCCCGCAAAAAAGACAGTAACAGCTCTTAAAACCCACGTTAAAAACTCATCTCCCCAGTCGGAAGACATAGTTCCTTTTCCTGCCACCATGCACCAAACATCTCCTTTTTTGATGTAGGTTTAAACTGAACAAACATCCAAATTAAGGCTCCAACGGGCGTAATCCAAATCTTTCTTGCAAGAACTTAGAAATAAGTGTTAGAAGACTATAAATTAAGGCATTTTTCATTGCAGTTTGTGTTTTAAATTTGTGATTATTGATTTCATTATATTTCTTTCGACCTCAGCCAAGAAGTAATTCATGCGAAACTAATTATGACATCTCTGTGGAATTTTTCGACTTAAAAAACATAAAACCTGTAATTATCCCAAGTACATACATTACTCAAACACGCTTTAAATCGTCATTTCTCACTAAATCTTCCAATAGCTGTTTTGAGTAAGTATGATTCAAAGACATTTGAGCTTTCGGGACAAAATAGGTTGCCAAAATAGAAGCCGTCCAGATTTCGAACCATAAAAAGCAAATAGGAAGTATAAATGAAACGCCTCTTGGAAGTACCCAAATCATCGGAATTATTAATAAAATCTCATGGGTAAGCAAATCTTGAAGGAATGGAAATTAATAAAATAACATTCTTAGACTGATTATTTTTTGTTAAATTTTTTCGTCTTTTCTGCGAATATCAACGCTCTTTAAAGAAAAGAGGAAAGATTTAAGCAAAAAAAACGTAGAAAGAATGTTACTTCATTGAATTCCGTCGGGGCAAATAAGATCGGGCAAATTTTCGTAAACAGGTAAATGGGTAAGATTTTGTCTTGAAAAATGTAGTTTATTCCGTTTCAAATGGGAATGGTTACGTTAAAAAAACACCCTTGAAAACCACCCCCCAAACCCTTGCCACCACCCAGACATTTGGAAACTCCAACACAAATGAGAGGCAACCAAAACCAAAAGAATGACTACGAATGGTTTAATAGAAGCACCTTTGAAGTAATCAAAAATCAAGAATCCAATTGCTACAAGTTCAGTAATATACAGGGCATAAGTTAGCGCAACGGGAAAAGGTAATCCGCCAAAAATTATCATGGCTCGCCCAATCCCTGGACCAATCATCAGAAGTGAAGTTCCAATCATATACCGTAAATGTGAGGCGGTATTTTTTCGATTCATCATGGCTAAAATGTAGTAAAAGCTAAAAGAAAAAAGGACAGGAATATCCACCGAAAGACTTCCAATTACAGCCTCTTGCGGCATTAGAGCTATATTTTTAAAATATGCAACTTTTGTAACCAAGAAAATTGAAAAGATTAAAAGCGGAATTTGGACGTAAGAAATTTTTCCTAATTGACGATGCCATTCACGCTTATTGAGTCGAATTAGGATGGGTTGAATAATTAACATCGCAAACCACGACATTAGCATCGCCCCGTGAAAATGGTGGGCATAAGAGAGTCCTTCAAAATTTGGAAATTTGACGGTATAAGTAAAATGAAAACCAATAAAGGCACAGATTAAGATTCCGACAAAAAAGTAGCTGATATTTTGGTAAGATTTTTCCATGATTAGTGTTTGGTAAAATTTATTCATGGATACTCAAATCCTACCCATGAATAAATTGTGTTTTAAAAATTATTTCAACAATCCTCTTTCTTGGTTTTTTCCGTGACCATTCCTGTGAATCTTGATACATAATCTCGATTAGAAGAGGCAAAAGGATTTCTGAAACCATTATTATTCAAAGGCATTTTATTCGATTTTGTCAAACTGCCCAATTTAATGGCACTTATTGAAACATTATCAACCATAATTCCATCAGGATTTACAGAATTAATAACCATTTCTACATGACCTTCAGTCTCCAAACTCACCCCAATTTGCATAGATATTACGGCATCTGTACCACCCGGAGGAATTCCGAATTTATAAATATCCATCTGATCAACCCAATATGGTCGCTGATCACCAAGAGCCATTCCAGAAGGAATTCTTGGGAATAAACTCATGAGAACGGTATCCTCCACATCGTTACAAATTAGTTTACTTTCAAAAATTTGATTGAAGTCAAACCTTCTACCCGCAACAACTGAGATAATATTTACTTTACTAAAAATTAAGTAATCACCAGCAGAAAGATTAAGTCTTGCTACAACTTGATTCCATTTTGATAATTTTTGCGGTTCATCTATGTGAACCATGAATCCGTCTAACATCTTGTTTGTTGTTTAGAATGATAAGAAATTAAAAATAATATTTTTGAAATTTTACTTTTCATCTTGTTTAAACCCAATCGCTCCTACATAAATAATTTTCCATTTTCCATCCATTTTTTCTAAGTTTCTTACTTCGTGAAAATTGGTTTTTGTTCCATCTTTGGCCGTAACCATTTGATCATAATAAGTAAAAGCCGAAGTACCGTTAATATGAATAACATAACCCGAATTCGAGAATATATCTCCATTGGGTGGCCCCATCATTGCCATTAAATCCTTGATTGATTTTTCAGAATCTGCGGCTGATTTTGCCGTTGTATAATGTACGTTGCCACTTTCAGCGACTAACATCAATGAATAAGGTTTGTTGGCATGGCACGAAATCATTGCATCAGCATCACGATTATTGAATGATTGCGTTTCTTTTTCGCAAACCGCCTTGATGGCTTCTTCCTCTTTTGATTGCGCAAAACTCGACATAGTAATTCCTAAGAAAAGGATTGTAATGAGGCTTGCTACCCGTTTGATTATTTTCATTGTCTTTTTTGTTAAGGGTAATTAATGTTTTGAATGATACAAAACTACCGAATCAAAAACCTTCAAAAAATAACCTTTATTACTCAAAAAATATCGTAAATCCATCATTTATAAGCCATTATAATTGTTAATCAAAAGTAAAGACCGTTTAATAAGTATCGTGTAACCCTTTATACACATAATTTTAGCATAAAAAAAAGCCACGCACTTTGCGTAGCTTTTCTTTTGTTCGAGAAATTTAATTAAGCGCAATTAACTGTTTCACATTACTCAAAACTGGTTTTGCCGTCTCTTTCAAATAGATCTTTTGCGTTTTTCCGTATTTATTACTAAGCTCGAAAAGATATTTCCCATCCGCCAAATCTTCTAAATTCAAATCAACTTTAGCTTGGTTTTCGGATTTATCCATACACTTTGTGTATAAAGTAATTCCGTCTTTATCTTTCAGAACCATCCGCAAAACGCTATTGTCACCATCACGTTTTGATAATAAAACACGCATTTTGAATTCATTTTCCTTGCCATTAAATTTCGCATAATAAGAAGGCGTTGCAATCACACTTGGATTTAGATTTTCAACCTCTGCTACTTCTTGTGCCTTTACAGTCTGTGCAAACAACATTGCTACGAAAGCAATTTTAAATAGATTTTTCATGATTTTTTTGTTTAAGTTTAATTCGGTAAGTTCGTTTGAACATGACAAAATTAGTTACTGAAACAGTATGCTGAAATAACCTATTACATTCAAAAAAATAGCTAAATACCTGACAATTAACCATTTAATCAATATTAACACCGTTGGATAAATTGGGTATAACCTTTTATACACATCGATCTAACCTATTGAAGTTTCTATTTAGTATTTGGGACTTGGGGTTTATTTGGACACGCAATAAAATCAAAACTTGCCCATCTATTAATCTTAGATTTTGTCAATAAACCATAATCAGGATTTTGTACGATATCAAGTCCCCAATCTTTCAAACTTGAAAATTTACTGTCAGTTGTCATGTCCATATTATCACAATTCTTCCCGCCAAATATATTTCCTGGTCCCCATTCCCAAGCCATCCATCCAATTTCATTAGCTTGACAGATTCGAGCAATTCTTTTATAATTTATTTCTCCTTCCGTCCCACACATTGTTTCTGGATTGCCAATTGCTCCGTATCTGGTCAATTCGCCCACAACAAAAGGAATTTTTGCATTAATTGCTTTTTGAAAAGTTGCGGTAATAAAATCCTCCGTTGCACCCCCATTTTGAGGCCAGTAAGTATGCACTGAAAAAATTAAATTTCTATTCACATCACTATCCAAAAGTTCATCCGAAACGGTTTTAGGTTGACCTGTCCTTATATATGAAAAACAATTTAAACTTTTTCCTCTGTCCAAACCATCAATCATTAATGGACAAATGAGTCCAGCTTTTCTAATTCTATCAATTGCTTTACTGTAACCTGCCACAAAAGCATCAGTTTTTAAATTGAAATCTTCCAAATTATTTTCATCCAGTACGTCGGCACATTCATTTCCTATATTAATAATTATATGTCCTTGATGTTTATCCAAGACCTTTACAATTTCAGGATTTGTCCAAAAATCAACATATAAGTTTAACTTTGAAAATCCACCATCCTCATCATCAGTGTAATCCCACAAACCGATAATAGGAATAAGTTTATTACTACTACATTTTGTTAAGACATTATCCAATTCAAGACTCGTAGTTTTGATAAGATTGGGGCGGGCTGTTCCCCACGCTATGCGAACACAATTAGCGTTAGTTTTTGCAATTTCTTTAAAGTTATCCTCACCAGTGGGGTCAATATTATCAAATATTACCATTTTATTGACACCCCGTAAGATTATTTGTTCGCCACAGGGATCAAACAGTTTATTTAATTTAGTATCCAAATGAATGGTTGCAACCTTCAAAAAAGCGGGATTACAACTCATAAGGAGCGGGATAAAGAGAAGAGATAATATTTTTTTCATTTTTCTAAGTATTTAAGAGATAAGTTACTGATAATCAATTTTTTAGAAGCCGTTCATTAATTGCCTTTGCTACGGCCTCTGTGCCACACTGAACGTGAAGTTTATGATAAATATTTTTCAAATGTCGCCTGACCGTTTCAATGGATATATGACATTCGATGCCGATCATTCGGTAAGAAAAACCTTTGGTTAATAACTCTAAAATTTCTTTTTCACGGTCGGTTAAATGGTAACTATTACTTGGCTTTTCTACGATTCTGAAGGTCTGTAAAACCCGTTTTGCAATCCCCGAGGACATGGGAGCGCCCCCCACAAGGACTTCTTTTATGGCATTAAAAAGTGAAGCAGAAGCATCTTTTTTAAGAATATATCCATCTGCACCGTAACTCAGACAGGTGAAAAGGCGCTCGTCATCATCAAAAACGGTATGCATAATTATTTTAATTTCAGGAAAGAGCCTTTTCACCTCCCTCACTCCCTCAATTCCATCGTATTCGGGCATGTCAATGTCCATAATTATCACATCGGGCCTGTCGGAGATAACTCTATTAATAATATCATACGTATTTGGATAGGAGCCTTTTACCATAAATTCATTTGAACTACCGATTAGCATTTCAACTAAATCACGGAGTTTTTCATTGTCTTCAAAAATAGAGATTGTCATGGTGGGTGTCCCTCGAACTCGAAGGGTTAAATGATTAGAGAATATTTTACAAAGGACGTAAATATCCAAGCACGTGTAAATAACCCTTTTGTGTGATTATATCAAAAATTCCAGATCAACTTTTGTGCCATGCCCTTCTTTTGAATTGAGCAGAAATTTACCATGTAACTTTTCTGCTCGGTTTTTCATATTTTTAATACCATTTCGAGCGGACGGTTTTGTGGTATCAAAGCCTTTACCATTATCCGTAATCACGAGGTTGAACTTTCGATTTTCAATGTTAATTTCTATTCGTACTTGCGTACATGCTGCATATTTTAGGAGGTTATTGATGGCTTCCTTAAAAATCAAATAAACATCTCTCCGTTGTTCCATTGTCATTTTAACATCCTCCACCTCTTGAGGCATAACTATCTGATAATCAATATTTTTAGCATCAAATAATTCAGAGGCATAACGACGCATTCGGGCGATAATATTACTCAAATCATCATTTTTGGGATTGATACTCCACACAATATCATCAATAGCATTTCCAACGGAGAGGGCATCGTCCGTAATTCGCCCAAGCAATAAATAAGCAGGATGGCTTTTATCAACCTGCTTTTTAGCGATGGTACTCAAAATACCAATTCCACTAAGTGTTGCCCCAATTTCATCGTGAAGGTCCGTCGAAATACGATTTCGGACGGCTTGCAATTTTAATAATTCATTGATTCGATAACGATAAAAGCTGTAAGCAATGCCAACGAGAACGGCGAACATCAACAAACGAAACCACCAAGTTCGCCAAAAAGGGGCGGCAATAATTACTTTCAAAGATTTTTCAGCCGTCATTTCTCCATTATCTGACAATGAACGAATCTTGAAATAATAATCGCCCTCTGGCACATTCGAGAAATACACATTGGCAGGGTTTTTTATTGTAATCCATTCATTATCAAACCCTTGCAATTGGTATTGTAATTTTATATTTTCAGGGTTAGCAAAGTCAATTCCCACAAATTCAAGAGAAAATGAACTCTCATTAGGTTGTAGATTTATAAAAGAAGCCTCTCCAATATAAGTTTCTGAGTTTAAAGATTTTTCATTTACTTTTAAATCCGTGATATATAATTTTGGGGGAATAATTTTCTGAAAACGATTTGGTTCTATCATCGTAATACCATTCATCCCAGGAAAAATCATTCGTCCATTTGACAATTTAAAGATACCCCACCAAGCATATTCAGTGGAAGTTGCCCCATCTTTGGATGTATAGTTTTTGAACGAATTTAACTTTTTATCATAAAACGAGATTCCACGGTTAGTAATCAACCAAAAGTCTCCGTTTTGATTTGGGATATACGTTGTGACAGCATTATCGGGCAAGCCTTGTGACTCATCCCAGACTTCGTATTGATAATTTCTGACATCAAATTTCCATAATCCTTTGTTCGTACAAAGCCAAAGGATATTTTTATCTTTTAAATCTGGAACAATATTTAAAACCCCAGCTTCTATTTTTTTCATCGGTTGAAGCTCCCATTTTCCCTTATTTTTTTTAAAACAGTTGAAACTACTCCACCAATTACTGGATATAAAAAGCTGTTGTGTTATGACATCATAGTAAGCAGGACGGCTATTTGTGTGAATATAATTTCTAAACTCTTCCAATTCACTTACCCTATAATTACCCTGTTTTTTAAGTACTTTATAAAAATGTGATTCTGCCAATACCAACCATTCCTGTTCTGAAATGGCTAAAACAGCAAAAATCTGTTCTTTTGAAGGATTGATAACAATTTTATCTTTAACATTAAAATCATTATCTACTCTAAATATTGAACCAAATCCAAACACTAATAACGTACTATCTGTATCATAAGAACAACCCTCAACGACTGGAAATCCCTTGATTCTTTTAATAATTTCACCTTCTGAATTTAGAATCATTGTCCGTTTTGCTTCATCATCAGATCGTAACCTAACAAAAATTTTGTCTTTTTGAACCCAAAACAAATCAATGATATTGTTTTCCAATTTGTATTTTTCAACATCATCTTTGTTTAACCAATGTTGGGTGTTTGAACCATTGAGATTGGTAAAATCAATGCCCCATCCCATCAAACTAACAAATAAATTTTGATTTTGGTCGATCAAAATATCCTCCACCCAACGGGCTGGAATACTTTTAGAATTTATAGGGTTAGGGGTAATTTGTTTAATGAATTTAGCTTGAATCTTATCAAAAATCAGAATTCCTGAAAAAGTGGATCCAACAAAAACTTGGGAGGAATTTGGACGAAAGGCAACACTGGTAAGTGAAACTATTTTTTGATTTTGAAAAGTACCAAAAGGTTGATAATGAAGGGTTTGATAATTAAATTTTATTAAACCCAATTCATTATTAGTTAGCCAAACGAGTGAATCATTTTCAACAAAAAAATATCTGGCTAAACTAATTTTAGGTTGTTTTTTGCCATCAAAAAAATGTTGAGCGTTGATTACTTTATCATTTTTTATGGTCAGTCGGGTTAAACCAAATTGGCTTTCCGAATAGAAAATTTGTTTAACTTCTTGAAAAGATAGGTTATTCACTTTTACATAATTAGAGAAAGTATTGGTAATAAACTTGGATGATTTATTTTTAGGATTATAGACAAAAACGCCTTTTTCAACAATGTAAAGCCATATTCTATTCAAATTATCAACATAAAAAGGTAAATGCTGACGCAGTTTCCCATCTTTAATGCAATCAAAATTTTCAAAAGAATCGTTTAAACGTGAATAATGATTTAAACCTGTTTCAGAAGCAAACCATAAATCGGCATTTTTATCCTCTTTAATAAATGCTATATACGACCCACTTCTTGTTGAATTATTTAATTTATAAACCTTACAAACCGAACCATCAAACCGATTTAAACCATTTTGTGTACCAATCCACAAAAAACCCTTGGAATCAGAAAACATGTCAGTTGCATTATTATTAGAAAGCCCACCTTCACGGGTAAGGTGGTTAAAAGAAAGGTTGAGAGATTGGGTGTAAACCCAATTCCCGAATAGGAGAATGACGAAAGTTAATAATGATTTCAAAATTTTATGGAATTTATTGAATCAAGTTCAATATTATTTCCATAAAAAACAATACAATTTAGGATAAATTACTAAACGGAAACTACTGAAAATCAACTTTTTAGCTTACTAAACTGTCTTACAAACAAAGTACGAATCGTTAGTCAGATAAGGGTTTCAACACTCAAACATATTCTCCATCAATATTGATTGGAGCATATTTCTCACTAAGGATTGATAAAATTTCTTTTAACCAGCGATAAAGACTGGCTATAAAGGCTTATTTATCTAAAGATTTTAAGACTCCGTTTAAAGTATCATGCGAAGCAATTCCATGAGGTAATTCCAACAATGTTCTGAGATTTAAGATAAAACAAAATCTTCCCGCATTGGATTAAAAACATCAATCAAGACTCCATCTTCCAAACAAACGGCTCCGTGAAGTACATCAGAGGGTACAAAATAAACATCACCAACTTTTAGCGTTTTCATTTCTCCATTAATCGTAATTTCAAAAATGCCACTGGTGATATAGCTGATTTGTAAATGCGGATGCTTGTGCGTTGCCCCAATGCCTCCCTTCACAAATGCCACTTTAACAAGCATTATGTCCTCATTATAAGACATGATTTTACGTTTGATTTTATCATCAACGATTTCCCACGCTATTTCATCATCCTCGACTAAAGTTTTGTTAAATTGTATCATTGTATAAATCTTATTTTTAGAAAAGCCTCTGTAGGTGAATACAGAGGCTTTTTATTTAATCTAATTTTAAAACAGCCATAAATGCCGATTGTGGAATCTCTACATTTCCAACCTGTCTCATTCGTTTTTTACCTTTCTTCTGTTTATCTAATAATTTACGTTTACGAGAAATATCACCGCCGTAACACTTGGCCGTAACATCTTTACGAAGCGCTTTCACTGTTTCACGAGCAATAATTTTTTGACCAATGGCAGCTTGAATGGCAATGTCAAATTGTTGTCTTGGCAATAATTCACGCAGTTTTTCGCAAAGACGTTTTCCCCAATCATAAGCCTTATCACGGTGAACGATGGCAGAAAGCGCATCTACTTTTTCACCATTCAGCATCACGTCCAACTTTACCATTTCTCCAACTTCGTAATTTTTATATTCATAATCCAATGAAGCATATCCACGGGAAATAGTCTTTAATTTATCAAAGAAATCGAAAACAACCTCCGAGAGTGGCAAATCAAATTGTAACTCTACACGGTCAGAAGTGAGATAAATCTGATTTTTTAAATCGCCTCTTTTATCCAAACACAATTTCATAATTGCCCCAACGTATTCTGCTTTTGTGATGATTTGAGCCTTTATAATGGGTTCTTCCACAAAATTAATCAAGTTGGGTTCTGGCAATTCAGAAGGAGCGGAAACCCAAATTTCTTCACCATCGGTCAGGGTAACTTTAAATTTTACCGATGGCACCGTCGTAATAACGGTCATATTAAATTCACGTTCCAAACGCTCCTGAACAATTTCCATGTGCAGCATTCCCAGGAACCCACAACGGAAACCAAAGCCTAAAGCCATGGAAGTTTCGGGTTCCCAAACCAAGGAAGCATCATTTAATTGCAGTTTGCCCATGGCATCTCTTAAATCCTCGAATTCAGTGGTTTCAACGGGATAAATACCCGCAAAAACCATGGGTTTAACTTCAGAAAATCCTTGAATAAAATCTTTGCAAGGACGGTCACGGTGCGTAATGGTATCACCTACTTTTACTTCTTTAGCTTCTTTAATACCAGAAATTAAATAACCCACATCGCCCGCACTGATTGACATTTTCGGTTCTTTTTCAAAACGAAGTGTTCCAATTTCATCGGCAAAATATTCTTTTCCTGTGGCCACAAACTTTACTTTATCCCCTTTTTTAATTTCACCATTAAACACCCGGAAAATTACTTCAATGCCACGGTATGAATTAAATTCAGAATCAAAAATTAGGGCTTGAAGCGGAGCGGCTGGATCGCCTTTCGGGGCTGGAATTCGGTGAATAACCGCTTCTAAAATATCCTCAATACCAATTCCTTCCTTCCCCGAAGCATGAATAATCGAATCACGGTCGCAGCCCAATAAATCCACAATTTGGTCTTTCACTTCTTCGGGCATTGCCCCGGGAAGGTCAATTTTATTCAATACTGGAATAATTTCTAAATCATGCCCGAGTGCCAGAAATAAATTTGAAATCGTTTGTGCTTCAATGCCTTGTGCCGCATCCACAATCAATAAAGCACCTTCGCAGGCAGCAATTGAACGAGAAACTTCATAAGAAAAATCTACGTGACCCGGCGTATCAATTAGATTGAATACATAACTTTCCCCATGAGAAACATAATTCATCTGAATGGCGTGCGACTTGATGGTAATGCCTCTTTCCCGTTCCAAATCCATGTCATCAAGCAACTGAGCCTGCATATTACGTTTTTGTACAGTTTCAGTAAACTCAATTAATCGATCTGCCAAAGTGCTTTTACCATGGTCAATATGTGCAATAATGCAAAAATTACGAATGTTCTTCACGATATTTATTTAACGGTATAAATGTTTTAATAGATTATAAGTAGTTTTTTATGTACTTTTCTATTCTAATATACTCAATACAAAATTACGCCCTTATCTTTGAAAATTATAATCGAATTGTTTATTTCTGAATATTATAACGATATATAAAATCCAACACTATTTTTTAATAAATTCACTAATCAAATGAATCTACTTTCTGAACTTAATTTGTTCCTCGAACAAATTAAAAAGTTGGGAGCCACTCTTCCTGAAGAAGATACATTCCTCATCGTACCAATTTTAAAAGAAAAATCATTTAAAAAAGGACAAATCGTTTTAAAAACTGGAGAGGTTTGTACCGAAACCTACTTTATAACCAAAGGTTTGATGAGAAGTTTTCATCAAATGCCAAATGGAAGTCAAAAAACGTATGTAATTTCCTCAGAACACAAACTTTTCACGGAACAATGTAGTTTCGTATCGCAAAAGCCATCCATGGATTACCTTGAAGCGGTGGAGGATACCGACGTTTTGTATTTTAGTTATCTTGATTTGAATGAACTTTATCAAAAATCGCACAAATGGGAATCAGTAGGAAGAAAAATTAGCGATGCCAATTTTATTGTCGCTAAAAATCGTTTGAGATCATTGATGAACGATGACGCACAAACTCGATATCTGAAATTTTTAAAATCTTACGAAAGTTTCTTAACTCGAATTCCTCAGCATATCATTGCCTCTTATTTAGGAATTACACCGCAATCATTAAGTCGATTAAAGCGTGAACTTGAAAATTGAGAAACAAAGAAGGAAAAGCTAATTGCTTTTCCTTCTTTGTTTCAAATCATTACCCATTGCATCATTAGCCCTGTCAAATAACCCAAATATGTCCCTAACGCATAACCCAAAATAGCTAATAAAACCCCCACAGAAGCTAATGAAGGATGAAAAGCTGCTGCGACAACCGAGGCAGATGCCGCACCGCCTACGTTTGCTTGCGAACCAACTGCCGTAAAAAAATAGGGTGCTTTGGTTAAATATGCAGCAATTAGCGTGAAAGAAGCATGAAAAAGCATCCAGATAATTCCGACTAAAAACAGTTGTGGTTTTTCAAAAACAGTAATAATATTCATTTTCATACCAATGGTGGCAATCAAAATAAATAGAAAAATACTGCCAAATTTTGATGCTCCGACTTTTTCAATATTTCTTACGGGCGTTTGGGAAAGAATCAAACCAAAAAGGGTAACCAATGAAATTACCCAAAATGAAGAAGAAGTGAGACTAAACTTTTTAAGATTTGGGAAATTATTACCAATAAAAGGTACAATTACCCCGGCACAAGCGTGGGCGAGTGCCGTCGTACCGAAACCAATAAAAAGTATTAATAACAAATCTGTAAAAGTTGGATTGCGTTGATTATCAGCGTATTCTTTTTCAATT